>CBDUZM010000427.1:0-3451 GCA_965371685.1 uncultured Spirochaetaceae bacterium
GCCACCAGGAAAGTGACAACGGAGCTTCTGCCTGTTGTCGTTGACCATCCCATCAAGGATAAAAGCGATCTGAGGGGCTACAGACCGCCGGACCCCAGTCGGGATATTCTTCTGAAGGCTGTGAAAAAAGTTGCCAGGCGTTACAAAGGGAAACGTGCGATTCTCTGCTTAGGGCGGGCTCTCTTCGCCGATTCATGGACCATGTGCGGCATGGAGAACCTGTTGATAAGCTACGTGTTGAATCCACAATTCGCCAGGGACATCGGGAAAATCGTGCTGGAATACAACAAAGAGCTTCATCGGCTGGCCATCGATGCCGGAGTGGATGTGTTCATACTGGGAGACGATTACGCTCACAAACTGGGGACCATGATGTCGCCGGATCACTTCCGGGAATTTATCCTGCCCGGTCTTTCTGAAATCGTTAAAAACATCAAAGACGCGGGAGCGTACTGTATCAAACATACCGACGGGAATATCTGGGACATCATCGAAGAACTTGTTGACACCGGCATCGATGGAATTGGACCCCTGGAACCCGCGGCTGATATGGACCTGAAGAAAGTAAAGGAACGGTTCGGGGACAGGGTTTGCGTTGTCGGAAATGTCGATGGTGATCTACTCTGCCGTGGAACCACAGAAGAGATCAAATCGACGACGAAAGAGCTCATCAGACGGGTGTCTCCAGAAGGCGGGCATATCCTTTCCTCAGGGAATACCATCACCTCGGCTGTCCGGGGAGAGAATTTTTCTGCCATGCTGGAGACATGCAGGGAATTCGGCAGCTATCCTATCGCGAAGGGCAGGTGAAGCGAAAAATCCTCAGATACCTTGCATTCTTCGATATTATTTTCGTTGGCCGTTAATAGAAGTTGACAAAATAATATCGATCATGATATTGTAATACTATATATATCGATGGAGGTTTTGGCATGCAAATAGTAACCGTATCACCAAAATATCAAGTCGTTATACCAAAAACAGTAAGGGAGGCATTGAATCTTCGTCCTGGTCAGAGAATGCAGGTTATAGAATATGATGGACGGATCGAGTTTATCCCCGAACGAGACCTTAAAGAACTCCGCGGATTCCTGAAAGGCATAAATACGGAATTCGAACGAGAGGAAGATAGAATATGAATATCGTCGATTCTTCCGGTTGGCTGGCATACTTCGCGGATGAGCCTAATGCCAGGCACTTCTTAAATCCTTTGAATGATGCAGCTTCACTTGTTGTCCCAACGGTGACGATATATGAGGTTTTTAAGGTAGTTCTTCGAGAATCCAATGAGAATGATGCGCTGCAAGCTGCCGTTGCTATGCAAAAAGGAACAGTTGTGGATGTAACAGCCCCACTGGCGATTGCCGCTTCAAAGCTAAGTTTGGAATATAATCTTCCAATGGCGGACAGTATTATTCTCGCAGCCGCAAAAGAATTCAATGCCATCCTCTGGACTCAGGATTCGGATTTTAAAAATATAAACGATGTGAAATATTTCCCCAAGAAATAAGGGAATAATCAACCGATCAATGCACCTGATTTGCATCGAGTACGTTGAATATCTAACGGCTGCGAATGCATCTGCGTTGGTATAGATCAGCAAGCCGTGGGTTTCTTTATCCCTAAAAGCCTTATTGCATTGCCTCCCAGGATCAGACCCTTTTCGCGCTCAGTCAAATAAGTGTGCAGCACTGCCTGGGGCCACAACCCTTCGCTGCCGTACAGCACCTTTTCCGCACCAATAATTTGCACAGCATGGGTTGGAACTTGATGCCGCGCACACCCCATTCTTTCACCGCTTGACGCAGGCGCCGGGGTGCTCATGAAAGTTAACGACATAGTAACCGTCTTGCATATATATCTACCCCATTATGGTTTTCCATCCGCCTTCTTGATAATAGACTTGAGCTCGTTAATCACCTTTTCCTCCATCGGTTTAGGCTGATGAACTTCGAGAATTTGCTGAACTCTCTCCCTTGCTCTGTCTCCCATGCTCTTACGTCCGTCCCTCGTCCAGTTCTCCAGGTTATTTCTGTCAATCAGATCAGGAATCCATATATCCTTTTTAAAATGAGCAATCGTATGGTCATCATCCAGGAAGTGTCCTCCCGGTCCGACCCTGGAAATAACATCTACAGCCAGCGTTTCTCGATTTACTGAGATGCCCTGCATTATTCTCTTAACCATCGAGATCGTCTCGTTTGAAAGCACCAGCATATCCAGAGATCCTAAAAGACCCGATTCAAGATACCCGACATCGTGGATCAGATTGGCGCCTGATTGAGCAGCCATAAGAATCGATAATCCCGCCTCTATTCCAGCCTGCTGATCGAGTTCTTTGGCGTCGCTGCAGCCTGCTGTAGAAAATACGGGAATCCCTAATTCTTTAGAAATATCGCTTAACGCCGCATCGAGGAGTAAAAGCTCAGGAGCGCCATATGAAAAAATTATTGTGCTCATATCCAGGGCCGTAAAGACCCCGCCCATGATAAATGGCGCCCCTTGTTTTTTTAGTTGTGAAATCACAAGGCCGGCCAGGGTGTCGGCGAGACCCTCTACCAGCACGCCTGCAAGGGTGACGGGAGCTGTTCCTCCGGCACTGGGAGCAGGAACATAGATAATGGGAATGCCTAACTCCGCTGCAATAAGGACTTTCTCTACCGCTTCCTTCGTATGGACCAAAGGGGAGCTTGGCTCCGCATAAATTGCAAAGAGGGGATTCAGGCGAAAATGCTCGCTTCCTCCGATTATAGTGCAGGCCATTTCATGCTGGTCCGCCAGTCCCCGGCCGTCTACTGCTGTAATCACCATAGGCTTGGTGGTACCCATGTTCATTGCTAAAAACTGGTGCCGATCATAGTGTTTTTGTGGTACGTCAGAAACAAGGCCGAGTGACATCAGGAAATCTATATTGGGCAGCGTATCCACTACTTTTGCGGTATTAACCACATCGTTAAAAACTGTTGTCCTCCGCTCGCCGTTATATGGATCGATAAAAAACGGACAGTCCGAGCCGGTGCCGAAATATACCCGGTCTTTTTCGAGAACCACATTCCTTTTACCGTCCCGTCCCACCAGGACGATTCTGCCGGGAGCGGTAAGAAGAGCTTTTTTGACCATAAAAGCAGGAATCTTTACAAGGACTCCGTCCGTTGTTTGGGCGCCCCCTTTTTTGAGCAATTCAACCACGTCCTCATCATGGATCTTTACGCCTACCCTTTCCAGGATTTCTATACTCCCGCTCAAGATCTCTTCGATCTGATCTTTAGCAAGAACCTGATAGCGGGGTGTGGCATTTTCTGTATAATTGACTCTCATAGCCGGTTCTCCTCATAGTACCGAGCTTTTTTTCTCAGGCTGTCAATAAAAATTCCCAACTCCGTTCATATATTTATATGGACTTAATCAACATTTTAGTGCAATAAAGTATAACTTTATAGTGAAAATAAGC
>CBDUZM010000428.1:0-3449 GCA_965371685.1 uncultured Spirochaetaceae bacterium
ATGTCAATAACCATTTTTTACCACCATGTTGTCAATTGTACATAAGCTTACAACAAAGGGCAATTGCTCCCTCTATCTGCCCGTTGCAAATGCGTCTGTTTCGGATTACACTGCGTCTTCATACAGGATCTTTGTGTCTAAAGGAGGGATTTTGAAAGGAACAGTTTATCTTGGTGAATGCGAGGTAGAAGTCCGTGACTTCCCGAAACCGAATCCAGGGCCCGGAGAGGTTCTCGTTCAAATGAAGGCCGCCGGATTTTGCGGGAGCGACCTTCATAAATACCGTCAGAGCCGTGAGTGGGCTTGCGGGCGAAAAGGGATGATATCCGGCCATGAACCCGCCGGACTCGTTGTTGAACTTGGTCCCGGCGTCACAAACGTGACAGTTGGCGATCGAGTCTCGGTGTATCACAGCCTGGGCTGCGGTCATTGCCGGTACTGCCTGGCAGGTAAGCCGGTTTTCTGCGATGAGGAAGGCGCCTTCGGGCGTACTCGCGACGGTTGCCACGCAGACTTCATGCTGACGCCGTCACGCTATTGCCTCCCCCTTCCAGCCGAGTTTTCATTTCCGGTGGGCGCTATGCTTGCCTGCACCGCGGGAACAGCCTTTGCGTCCGTGAATAAATTGCCCAAAACACATGGGGAAACACTCGTCATCTTTGGGCTCGGGCCGATTGGGTTGTCATGTCTGCTTATAGGCAAAGCCATGGGATTCCGGTGTATCGGTGTCGAAGTGAATGATTTTCGCCTTTCGCTCGCGCAGCGGCTTGGAGCGGAGGTCGTTATTAACGCCAGGGAAAGCGATCCGGTGAACGCAATTCTTGACTTGACGCACGGCAAGGGAGCGCCGGCAATCCTGGAGTGTTCGGGAAACGCTGCAGCGCGACGCCAGACAGTCAAAGCTGCCGCTATACACGCAACTATTGTTATCGTCGGCGCCGGTTCGGATGAAATCAGCTTTGACCAATTGGCAGTGATTAGCCGAGAGCTGACGATACGCGGCAACTCCGTCTACTCCATGCCTTCATACTTTGAAGCCATACGCTTCCTTCGGATTCACCCATTGCCTCTCGATGAAATGGTTACTCATCGTTTCACCATAGAAGATGCACCCCGGGCTTTTACCGAGTTCAACGGCGGCAGTACGGGTAAAGTTATCTTCGAATGGCCGTGAAAAACCACGCTATAGCGGAGTTTGAATTGGGTATTCACCGTACTTAAATGCCGCATCGAACATGGCTGCGATATTTTCTGGAGGCACTTTTGCCTGGATATTGTGCACCGAGCTGAGAATATAACCCCCGCCGGGAGCAAGATCCCCGATCCTTTTCCTGACTTCCGCCACTACATCTTCCTGCGACCCGAACGGAAGGACCTGTTGAGTATCCACAGCTCCCCAAAACGACAACCTTTCCCCAAACTCCTGCTTCAGACGTTTTGTAACCATGTCTTTTGCAGATACCTGAATCGGATTCAGTACATCGACACCGATCTCAATCAAATCCGGAATGAACTCATAAACAGAACCGCAGGAATGAAAATATATCTTCGCGTCGGTCCTTTTTTTGATAAAGGAGATGAGCTCCCTTTCCCTTGGTTTTATCAGGCTTCTGTATAAATCCGGGCTTATCAAGGGGCCGTTTTGCATACCCAGATCGTCACCTATCTTGATAACCTGGACATAGGCGCCCACGATTGGAAGCATTTCTTCCCAGAAGCCGATATAGAATTCCAGCATTTTATCCATAATGGCCGTCGCCAGTTTCGGGTTGGCGATCAGGTCCACATAAAAATTTTCGTTTCCTCTTATAGCGACCGACTGCTCAAATACACCCGCGCCCTCCACTTTAAAGCAGAGGGCATAATCCGTATTCTGATACAGCTCTTTGACCTTTTTTTCAACCCCCCTTCTTCTTCCGGCATCCCGGGGATTCGGCCAGGCATAATCATTGAACCGATCTAAATCCAGCTCGGAATCTCCAAGCGGGTATTCGACTCGATCGAAATAGTATCCGTCTCTCGGCATCCTGCACCTGATTCCCCACTCATCCGTATAAAAAAAGGAATCTCTTCCTTCTTCTATTTTCAACTTCCAATTATCAGGCGGACTCGGCCCAAGACCGTACACATCGACGCGAAAACGATCCAATACACGCTCATCCGGATTAACGAGCTGCTGTAAAATATCCACGTATTCCGGTTCAGGTTGATCGTATTCGAGATATCGAAGCAGCTCACTGTGCGCAGACCTTGCAATGCCGGTGTTGGTAACCGTGCCGCCGAGGTCGACCGGCACACGATCGGGTTCAAGGTGATTCAAAGTCTTAATTACTCTTTCTCTCGACGTCATAGGCTATTATACCTCAAAGTTTTGTCTGGTTTCTATTATACCAAGAAATTCAAGTCCCTGAAGTGGTTCGCTGAAAGCTGTGCGGCTAATCTCAAGGTTTGTATAGTTTTAATATTTTCAGGGCATTGCCGCCGGTGATCTTGTCAAATATTTCCCGGCTGATCAAATCCTCAGCCATTATACTGCGCAGGTAACTCAGGTGGGGCATCCTGCCATCTGCATCGCCGAAACAGACATCTGTGCCGAAAAGTATCCTGTCTTGAAATTCTTTTAAAAAATGAACGCCGTAAGATTTATCCCGAGTGATGGCGTTGTAACCGCTGTTGGCCGATATATCCGCATAGAGGTTGGAATATGTGCGCAGCAGCCGGGGTAAACTGCCTTCCTTTTTTATAGGTCCCTTTGGGTATATGAACTTATTTTCAGGGGTAATATCGCCGCCGATCTCAGCCCAAAATCCCGGGGAATGGCCAATGACATTCGTATCGGGAACCTGCTGCAGCAGCCTTTCCAGGCGTGGGGAACCCACCCCGTCAAAAAGACCGTAAACTCCTCTACCCGGACCGGTTTCATGAAAAAGCACCGGCATCTCCCATTTCCCGCACTGCCTGAACATGTTGATCACCCTTGGATCATCCAGGGGGATGTTGGCTGTAACCTCACCGATTCCTACACAGCCCAGTTCACAGAATTTATCCAGAATCCAGGAGAAGTCAGTCTCCGGAGGATTATCGACCTCATCAAGCTCCAAATTCCCGGCGCATCCCATACGGGGATCCAGATTCCCAAAAGGTATTACCCGTTCCCGGTACCGGGCGGCGATTTTCAGCTGGCTGACAATATCAGGTTGGGGAGAAAACAGGAAAGGCGCGCTCAGGCTCTCCGGGGATACGCCTATAGGCAGCAGAACCGCTTTGTCTATTCCTTCATCATCCAGACGCTCGATCAGATCTTCCCAGGTTACCGGACTACGGTCCATATCTGAAGGGGCTCGGAAATCCCCAACATGTGTGTGAAAATCAATAATCATCTAAAATCCTCACTTTAACCTCTCAATTAGGTCTGAAGCGGCGGCAATAACCTTTTCTCCTGAGCCGGG
>CBDUZM010000429.1:0-3448 GCA_965371685.1 uncultured Spirochaetaceae bacterium
GCCGGCCTGTATGAAAGGAGCGAAATCCGTCTGGTCCATGCAGGTTGAAGACATGGAGACGAACTCTTCACGGCGAGTCATGACCATCGCGATAAAAAATGATACGCGATCGGTGGCGCAGGCCAGAGGCAAGTGCAATGTCCTGCCGGATACACCGCATCAATCGAGACGTGCGGCTCTGCAGCTCAGGAAAGATGAAGAGCTCCTTAAAAAAGGAAAGGCTCTCATGCATAAATGGGGAAAAAAAGAAAGGATACACATCCCTCGCTAATTTTCACCGTCATTTGACAAAATCATGTTCCTCGAACGTAATGTTTGTGGGACCTTATTAAAATGGAGGTATAAAATCAAGCGTTTGCCAGGAACGCTGTACGCAGAGTGCGAACAATGCTATAAAACCCAGCATTAATCACTCCCCAAGTACTACCGACAGCCGCTGCCCTCGCTTGATCTTAACAGCTTCATCGAAGAGAACGGAAGAATCCCGGGCATTCCACCGGCAGGGAAGGACTTTTCCATTCAATTTGCACCTCGGCGCCTTTACCTCTTTCAATCCGGTGGAAATCTTCAGGCCGGCAGCAAAACGGCGTAATATAAGCGATCCGTACTCCACCTTAATGCACAGCTCCACACTGCTTCCCTGATTCTTCCTGCTCAACATACCCCATCCTGATTCCACCGAAAAAAAGCACCGGAAATCATCGGAAAATACCTTCGGGTTGAAACCTATACTCTCCTCCGGAGCGGAATAGGAAAAATCGCTGAGCGCTGTCATAAGAGAATAGCTGGCCATGGAGCGTGCGTAGTGATGCCCGCATTCGAACTCATCCCACGGGTTTCGCCTGTCACCCCTGTAGCGTTTCCGTAAGCCGAGAACGACGGCCAGTCCTTCGTCGATAAATCCCTCGTAGATCAGATGGCTGGCCACCTGGTATTCAATGCCGCACCACACCTCGTCGGCATAGAAAAAAGCAAATCCGGGTCTCTCTCCCCTGGGCCAGGTTCCTATGAGAAGCCCGGCCTCATTGTTTACCGCATAAATTCGCTGCGGGCAAGGGTGATTGCTCAGATCAGACTTCCAGTTAAAGCGGAAAATAGAAGCCAAGGCCTTCCGGATATTCTTAAGGCAGTAAAAACTGCCAAGGCCCAGCATCCTGCCGTACCACTGGCCGATCAGCTGGTCGGAGATGCACCCCTTTCCGTACTGCCACCTGGGCCAGTCGAACCTGTCATCCCTGCCGTGCCTCTCCGCCAAACCCTTGAGGTTGTCCGGCCAGGGCTTTTCAGCTCCCTTTACCACTTTCTGCTCGTAGTATTCGCCGTTGAAAAGATTTTTATCCATCCAGTCGGACCCCTTTTCAAAGAGACGCCGGTATTCTCCTGCTCTCTCCTCTTCTCCCACAATACGGGCCAGCTTTTCCCCGGCCTTCAAAGCCCCCATGTAGAGGCTTCCCATCATGGTATTGGGCCCGTGGAATTCAATGTCGTAGGTGTTGTGCTGCATCCCCTCCATGACACCGTCTTTGTCCGCATCCCAGTACTTCCAGGCGAACTCAAGCACCTTTTTCACTGCAGGCCAGACCTTCTCGAGCCAGCTGCGATCGCCGGAGATAAGCCATTCCCTGTATACCTGCATAACGATACCCATCTGGCCGTCCGCCGCAGGATGGAATGCAGTTCCAGCCTTAGTGCCCGGAGGAAGGGGCATACGGAACTGTATGAATCCATCTTCCTGCATGGAGTTCTCAAAATGGGCTTCCAGCATGCTGCGCTGCAAACGGGGGAACAGGTAGGGAAGAGCCTGCGCGTAATTCCAGACATGGGTACACGATCCCTCACAACAGCCTGCCGTGTTGCTGCAGCCCTCGAATCCGTAGAAAGTTCCATCGGGAAGCCGCAGGCAGGTAGGGGTTTTAAGGATGGAGATCTGGGAGCTTACAGCATCCAGTACATGGGAAGGAAGCGTGGATGAGAAAAGAGTATCGTGGAAGAGCCTTGTTTCCCTTTTCAGACGGCTGAAATTCTCCGTTACGTACACCGCCACATCCCAGGCATTCTTCCATAGAGAAGCGTAGTAATTCTTCCAGGTCTTGCCGCAGGCTTCACCCTCGCAGCCCCCTTCTTTCTTCCAATGCTCGAATATGGGAAAATACCAGCAGATGAAGAATGGAATACTGACAGACTCGCCTTCCTTTAAATCAACCGATACTCCCACACTGCCGGTGTCGCTTGTTGGATTATCTATCTTCGGCGGAAACTCATCGCCCCGGGCAACGGCTTCCCAAAACTTCGCTTCACCCGCCGATCCCGGACCGCCATGCCATCTCGGCCATACGGATGCGCCGGCGCCTGGAGCAGCGAGGACGAGAGAGCCGTGCCTGGGAGAGTCAGGCTTATAACGGGTTGACGTCATAAAGAGACCGGTCACGTTTTGCTGCTTTTTTTCCTCGTTTACGTGCCCCTCAGGCTTACTTCCACCGATCACATTCGTCAGGTTCCCGCACAGAAGAAGCGAAAGCTTTTCATCCGTTGTATTCTTTATGCGGTAGATGAGTATAGCCGCGGGTATGCTGGAATCTTTATCGTTTAGAGGAATAAACGGGTTAAAAGCTTCAAGGATAACCTTCACCGGCATATCCGGATCGGTAAGATTCACCACGGCAAAGGGGAAACTACCGGTAAAGGTGACATTCCTGAAGTGGGGAAGACCATCTCCCATCCACCGGGACAGGGAATGACCGCTGCCGGAATAACTCCCGCCCACCGGTCCCCGAAGCAGCCTGGTAACCGCCGTCCCATCCTTCCCTTTCACTTTAAGTGTAAAGAAAGCCTCCGGAATGCTGTTACCCTTGTCCGGATGGTTCATGATCTCCCAATCCCTGAGCTGCCCCCATCCGCCGAGGCTTACCATGCCCGCGCCTATTCCCCCCAGGGGAAAAGCGATTTCATCCAGGTTCCTTCCATTATAAGTGAGCTGAGGGGAGCGGTCGTATAGCTCTTCTCTCGTGTACGGTATTCTGCTGTTTTTCATCCATTGATCTCCCGGTGTTCCGGCTTGATTCTTTCGGTTGAAAATTTATCAGTATTGAATGTCTGAATCAAGGAGCTGCACCGATAGGGTTGAATCAAAGGTAATTCCCGAAAAATTCCTTGGAACGATTCCCGCCCCAGCCGTGTTCTCCGGGATGCAGATCCAGCGACAGCTTATCACCAACTCCGGCAGCTCTGTATATTTTCTCAACCCGGCGGTAGCAAGCCATGGCCGTGTCCACTTTAAAACATGTATCATAAGTCCCGATGTCGACAAGAAGCGGCTTGGGAGCGAGAAGCCCCTGCAGGTCGGGAAGATCGACCAGTTTGAACAGTCCGGGCGCCACCTGCATTCCGCAGTAATTGATGTCCCGGAATCCGAAATGCGCCCACAGGTCGCTGTAGCACATGATTTCCG
>CBDUZM010000430.1:0-3440 GCA_965371685.1 uncultured Spirochaetaceae bacterium
TTTTTTCAACCGTTATTTCAGAAAAATCATGAAGATGTCCCCCCGCGAGTACAGGAATCTGATCCAAAAGTGAAAATAGTGTCCATCTTTTTTCCGATAGTGTTAGATTCCACATCCGAGAGCTCTATAATTAAGGTCAGAATAATCATTGGAGGGAGAAGGATATGAGTGATTCAGTTCGGGATTTTTTAAGCAAATCCCCCCTTGCTAACAGGATTAAGCTTCCCACCAGGATCGTGGTCCAACGGACGCAGGTGAGTTCCGGCCGTCTCGTTCAGATCAAGAAGGATGGCAGCTACGGTCCGGTCCCTAAAGAGGAAGAGGTCTGCGAGCTCGAGGTGGGAGGTCAGGTTATAGCCCGGGGTAAAATCGTGCGAAGGAGAGGAGAGTTTTTTTTCAAGGTGCGCGAGAGGTTGGAGGAGGTAAAACCATGAAGAAAGGTAGTATAAAGGATGTGAAGATTCCCCTGCAGGTATTGCTGGGGGAAAGGAAAGTGAGTGTTGAGGATATCGCAACGATAGGGGAGGGAACGATCATCGAGCTCTCCAGCCATGCGGGAGAGCCTATCGACCTTCTCGCTTCCGGTGAACGCATAGCCAAGGGTGAGGTGGTGGTCATCGATGAGAATTTCGGGATCAGGGTTACTGAGATCCTGAAGGAAGAGGAGTAAAGCCATGGAGCCAACGATCGTAAAAGGATCGGATATTATCGGCAGCAGCGCCAAAAAAGATGCCGAAGTGAAGGTGAAGAAGTACGATTTCAAGCGCCCGGACAAGTTTTCCAAGGACCAGATTCGCACCATAGCAGTACTGCATGAAACCTTCTCCCGGCTGGCGACAACGAGCCTCTCCAGCTCGCTGCGAATGTTCTGCGAGCTTCATCTGGCCTCCGTCGATCAGATGACCTACGAAGAATTCATACGTTCCATACCCAGTCCGACCGCCATGGGTCTTGTGAATATGAGGCCATTGAAGGGGGCTATGGTACTGGAAATCGATCCGCCTCTGATCTTCGCCATGGTAGACAGGTTGTTCGGCGGGACCGGCGCTGCGCTGGAGACCAAGAGGGAAATTACCGGTCTCGAACATATTATCCTTGAAAATATATTTACACGTATTCTATTGGGCGATTTCAAGGAGTCATGGAGTCACGTTATCGATCTGAATCCGACCCTGGAACAGATAGATACCAACCCGCAATTCGCCCAGATCGTGCCTCCAACGGAAATGATCGTCCTTGCTACTGCAGAGGCTAAGGTAGGGGATGTGAAGGGCATGATCAACCTCTGCTATCCCTACCTGACCATTGAGCCGATTATCGGAAAGCTGACTGCGCGGTACTGGTATTCCAGTGTAAGGCGGGGCAAGCTCGATTGGAACGAAGCCGCCGACGTGGGAAGCCTGGCGGCGGAAACCGAGCTCTATTTCGAGGGAGAGGATCTTTCCCTCAGGGAGCTGGGAAGACTCAAAAAGAAATCCCTTATAAAGCTTCCCGATTTTAAGAAGGGGAGAGCCTTCCTGACAGCGGGAGGCGCCCCGGTGCTCGATTTGAGGCGGGAGGATAAAAAGCCCGGCTACCGGTTTTCCGTGGAGGGAGACAGGAGCATAACAGAGAGGGAACGGACATTCCTCGAGCTTTCGGGCCGGGTGAAGAAAACAACGGAAAGGGAGGAGATGGAAAAACTCGTAAGCTCTCCCCTGGATGTCATTTCTTCTGAAATCAGGAAGAGCATGGAGGAGCTCAAGGCCGGGATCGGGGAGATCAACAGCCGTCAGGAAGAGATCGTTGACCAGATGTATTTCAGCACTCCGGACAGGGAAGTGCCGCAGGAAGGTACTCCGGAAGCAGGGAGAGGCAAACCGTTCGGTTTTGTGCGGATGACGGACTGGGATAATCTTTTTAACATTATAGGCCGTGAGCATCCCCAGCTGATTGCACTGGTGACGGCCTACCTGGATACCCATATTGCTTCCCATATTTTATCCAGCTTCCCCGAGGATCGCCAAATCGACATAGCAAACAGGATCGCTTCCCTGGACAGGACCGATCCAAGGATTCTAGAGACAGTCGAACGCTGGGTTCAGGAAAAGCTTAAAGCCATGGGACTTCGGGAAGCGACACCGGTTGGCGGCATCGAACAAGTTGTCGATATCCTGAATGTGAGCAGCCGAAGCGTGGAAAAAACGGTGGTCGAGGGGCTGGAAAAGCAGAATCCCGGGCTGGCGGAAGACATAAAGAAAAGGATGTTCGTATTCGAGGATATTGTCCTGCTGGATAATGAAGCGATTCAGAAGGTTATTAGGAAGGCGGACAGGGAGGCTCTGCTCATTGCCCTGAAAGCGGTAGACCAGGAGGTGAGCGACAGGATATACGGGAATATGCCAAAGGATGCAGCAGCAGCCTTCAAGTCGGATTATGAGAAAATCGGCCGGGTACGCCTCACCGATGTAGAGGCAGCCCAGCAGGGGGTCGTCTCCCTGATCCGCAAGCTGGAGGAAGAAGGGGAAATAGTGGTAGCCCATCCGGACGAGATGGTGGTAGAATAGCAGGTGCGCCGGTAGCACGGCCGGGAAAAAGGCGGTACCGGCAGATGAAAATTCCTCTGAAGCAATATATAGTCCTTCTCGAAAAATACCTGAAGCCGCAGCTCCCACGGCTTGCGCTCCTTATGTTTCTGCTTTTCAGCAGCATCGGCCTTCAGTTGGTCAATCCCCAGATAGTGCGGAGTTTTATCGACGGCGCCCGGGAAGGGCTTGCCGCTCAGAACCTTTTCCGGCTGGCTGTTCTCTTTATAAGTCTGGCTCTACTGCAGCAGATAGTATCCGTCTCCGCTACGTACTTCAGCGAGAAAGTGGGATGGACGGCAACTAATGCCTTGAGAGGAGATCTGACGGAGCACTGCCTGGATCTGGACATGTCTTTCCACAACAAGCATACACCGGGAGAGATGATAGAGCGATTGGACGGCGACGTGACGGCCCTGTCGAATTTTTTCTCCCAGTTTGTTATCCATATTTCGGGAAATATCCTCCTCATGATGGGAATTCTCGTACTGTTATTCGTGGAAGACTGGCTCGTCGGTCTCTCTCTCACGTTTTTTTCCGTCACCGGACTTTTTATCCTTATCCGTCTTCGCAACATCGCGGTGCCTCACTGGAAGGCTTCCAGAGAGGCCCATGCCGATCTCTACGGATTCCTCGAGGAGAGGCTTTCGGGGACGGAGGATATCCGCGCGAGCGGCGGCAAGCCTTATGTAATGCGCCGTTTCTTCAATCTGCTGCGGGACCTTATGAAGAAGGAGATCAAAGCCGGCTTGATGGTATACCTGATTTTTCACTACACGACCATGCTTGTATTTCCGATGCGCAGGATCAGTTTCCAGCTTCAGAACCTGCAGAAAGCGGGCGCCGGTATTATCAGGATTGAGGAGCTGTTCCAGA
>CBDUZM010000431.1:0-3431 GCA_965371685.1 uncultured Spirochaetaceae bacterium
CGACCGTAACGACAAAGGGGCCTTCCTCTTCGCCGTACGGGTATGTCATATTCCCGGGCCCATTGATATTATCGGTAGCCGCACCATGTTTGAGGGTCCCGCTCCAGGTACCGATATATTCTACTGTTATAATGATCCGGCTCATAGAATAGTTGGCGGGAGTGCAGGAAGCGAGAGCGATCAGGAGCAAAGGCAGAACAACGATCAGCACAAATATCCTCTTAAACATACTAAATAAATACCTCATCTACTATTATATACCAACGGTCCGTTGAAATACAATATTTGATGAAATAGGTCCTCCTCCATGCTATAATGGTTTTATGTTACACCAACCTCGGATAAAAACCCCATACGCAGTCATTCTACCGGCCATATTGAGCCTCTTCTCAGCCCAGCTTCTCTATGCTCAGACCGCCGACATCCGGGAAAAACCGCTGGAAATGGTCGTTCAGAGCGGGCATACCAGCCTGGTAAACGCCGTGGCGATCAGTCCCGACGGAGAATTGATTGCAAGCGGGAGCAGCGATAAGACCGTCAAACTATGGACAACCGACGGAAAGCTCATAAGGACTTACCACGGGCATGTATATGAGGTTCACGATGTAGCCTTCAGTCCCGATGGGAAAATGATTGCCAGCGTCTGCCTGTTTAGATATATCAGGCTTTGGGACCTGGAGGGAAATCTCCTAAGGACCATCGATTCCGATCAGGGTGTTTACAGCTGCGCCGCCTTCAGCCCGGATGGAACAAGCATTGCCTACGACGGTGATAATAATACCGTCAGGATTCTCAATCTAACGGACAACGAAACAACCGTCCTGGAAGGTCATACAGACAAAATAACCGACGTGGCCTTTTCTCCCGCCGGAAACATCATCGCCGTCGGCGCCGAGGACGGTACCGTCAGGTTATGGAGCGCCGATGGAATCCTGCTTCACGTTCTCGAAGACCATAAAGATTCCATCACCGCATTGGCCTTTCATCCGGACGGTCTCCGGCTCGCAAGCAGCGGCGAAGATGACCGCATAAGAATATGGAACACGGAAGGAAGGCTGCTCAACAGCATGGAAGCCGATTTCGTAGACAGCCTGGCCTACAGCCCGGACGGCAACTACCTGCTGAGCGCCGGACTCGAGACCCACCTTTGGAAAGCGGACGGCGGTTATATAGGTCGGTACCGCAGTCTTTTAGTAAACAGCGTTGCCTTCAGTCCTGACGGCCGGTTTTTCGCCTGCGGGTATGACAGTCACTCCATCAGCCTCTGGTCACTCAACGGCGTAAAGATTAGAGACATCGGCAAACAGGGGCTGATCTGGAAGACGGATGTCTCCTTTGCCCCGGATGGTAAAACAATCGCAGCCGCCGGATTTCGAGGCGCAATCGAGATATGGAACCTGGAAGGAAGGCTGGAACAAATTATGGGAGAAGAACACATAGGGGGTGTGCAGAGCATCGCCTGTTCTCCCGACGGAAATCTAATCGCCCTTTCCGTCATTAACGAGATAGAGCTCTGGAACACAAAGGGAAAGCTGACAGCCACCCTGGAAGGGCATGACGGCTCAGTAGCGGACGTGATCTTCAGTCCCGACGGAAAATACCTGGCCAGCGCGAGCTGGGACCGTACCATCAGGCTATGGAGTTCAGATGGAAAACTGATAAGGATCCTCGATGGGCACAAGGATCACGTTACCTGTACGGCTTTCAGCCCGGACGGGAAATTCCTCGCCTCCGCCTGCGAAGACGACACAATAAGCATCTGGCAAACATCCGACGGAGCGCATGTCAGATCCTGGCTCACCGGCGCCATCGGCTATATCAACAATATTCTCTTCAGTCCCGACGGAAACACCATTATAAGCAGCACACTCAGCCAGATCAGCCTTTGGAACCCGGAAGGCCGGCTCATACGGAAATTTCCCGGCCTGATGTCACCGGAGAGCAGTTCGGGCATAGTCGCCCTGGCGGTGAGCCCGGACGGAAAATGGATAGCCGGCGGAGGATACGACAGAAACATCAGCATCCGGGATTTTAACGGAAAGCTGATAAGCACTTTCGAAGGCCACTCGGACAGGATAACCGGCCTTGCATTCAGTCCGGACGGAAAGCACCTTGCCAGCTCGTGCCGTGACAGCAGCGCCGGTATCTGGAACACTGTTACGGGTGAGTCTGTTTTTCTCCTGGCCGCGGAAAATGAGTGGGCAGCCTTCACCCCGGACGGTTACTTCGACTCGTCAAAAGGAGGAGGCCTTCTCGTCAAGATGGTGGATGGCACAAAGGCGTTTGGCGTCGACCAGTTCGCAACACTCTTCAACCGCCCCGATATCATTCTCAAGCGGCTGGGCTCTCTCGATGATGAGCTTGTGGATTATTATTACAGTCTATACAGGAAGAGGCTTCGGAGAATGGGACTGGAAGAAAGCGAGTTATCTCTCGACATGCATGTCCCCACGGCCAGGATTACTGAGAGCAGCCAAAACGGAAAATTCATCGATCTTTCTTTTGTACTTGATGACGATAAATACGAGCTGAGCAAGTATAACATCTATGTCAACGATATTCCCCTCTTCGGCGCCTATGGGAAAGATATTCACGGAAAACATCTGGATTTGAGCGAGCACATTGAACTGACTACGGGGAGAAACAAGATCGAAGTAAGCTGCTTCAACAGCAGGGCAGCGGAATCTTTTCGAGCCCTCCTATATGCGGATTATACTCCGAAGGTCAAAGGCGATCTATACTTCCTCGGTTTCGGTGTTTCACAGTACCGGGACAGGAGTCTCAACCTCAAATACGCGGATAAGGATGTACTCGATCTGGCCGGAATCTTTTCCCGGATGGAAGATCAATTCGGAAGCATTCACATCAGGACTTATCTCAACGAAGAAGTGACCACAAACGCCATTGAAAAGGCAAAGGATTTTTTAAGAGGAGCAAAGACCGACGATACGCTGGTTCTCTTTATTGCAGGGCACGGCCTTCACGATCGAGATGAGTATGCCACCTATTACTACCTGACGCATACGGCGGACCTGGATGATCTTGCCGGGACCTGCGCCGACTTCGAGCTGATCGAGGACCTCCTTCAGGGCATAGCGCCCAGAAATAAGCTCTTCCTGATGGATACCTGCGAATCCGGCGAGATAGACCAGGACACCCGGAGAACGTTTTTCAGCCAGGCAGGCGCCAGAGGGCTGGCAGCCAGGGCAGTTAGAGGATTCAGCATCAAAGAAGCGGAAAAACAGGAAAAAGACATCCGGGAATACCTGTTCGAGAGAGACAGGTATATTTACAATGATCTTATTCGAAGATCGGGGGCGATCGTCTTTTCATCGTCCCAGGGCGGTGAGTTTTCCTACGAGAGGGAGGACATCAGGAATGGAGTCTTTACAGAAGCGATAATCCATTGCCTTGAGAATGAGAAGGCGGAT
>CBDUZM010000432.1:0-3417 GCA_965371685.1 uncultured Spirochaetaceae bacterium
GTCCTCGTTGTAATATTTCACATAGTTTTTCAACAATCTATACAAAGGCAGTTCCCCGAACACGATCACATGATCCAACAACTCCCGCCTGCAGCTTCCGACCCGGCGTTCTGCGATTCCATTTTGCCAGGGGCTTCGATATGACGTTCGCACGGGCTTTATACCAAAAGATTTCACGGTCTTCACCACAAATCCGCTGAAGATCGAATCACGGTCGAAGATCAGATATTTCGGCTCTGTATCGTACGGGAAGGCATTGCGCAGCTGTTGGGCCACCCATTCGGCAGTCGGATTGAAAGTCGCCGCAAAATGAATGATCTGCCGACGCTTGTGGGTGATGATGAAGAAGCCGTAGAGTTGCCTGAAAAGCACCGTGGGACCCGTGAAGAAGTCCATTGCTGCTACTGTATCCATATGGTTTTTTAGAAAGGCTTTCCATTTGGCGACTTTTTCCTCATCCGGCTCGCATCTTGGTAGGTAGCGGGAGATCGTACGTTCTGAAATGTAGAAGCCGAGCTTGAGCAGCTCACCATGTATGCGCGGTGCTCCCCATGAAGGATTTTCCCTGCCCATTCTGGTTATCAATTCCCGGATATCACTTGAAACACGAGGCCTTCCTCTTCGCTTGCCTCGCCTTGAAATGGCATTCCAGTAGAGTTTAAATCCTTGTCTGTGCCATTTGATCACTGTCTCCGGCTTCACGATAATGAGCGTGTTGATCCATTTGGACCAGATTCGGCGCAGAAGAACCCAAAATCCTCGATCGAGGCAAGAAATCCTAAGCAGAGGATGATCCCGCTTGAAGGTCGCGAGTTGCTGACGCAAGGCAAGATTCTCCAGCGCCAAATTGTTTTGAGAACGCAACCATGATCCCTGGAATCCAAGGATCAACCAGACGATTTCGAGCAGTTTATGGACTTTCATCTTACTATGATAGAATGGCTCAGGGACACTTGCAACATGTTGAAATCATAGCAGGATGAGAATAATGGCGAGGGACAGGCAGGAAGCCCTTGAAATAGGGAATTTTTTATAGTAAAATAATCCCATCTGAAGGCGTGAAGCTTCAGGCTCTCACTTGGGACGTACAGCAGTAAAAAACGTAATTTTTCCGGGCCAGGGGCAACCACGCCGATATAGCCGCGCTTGCGGTGTGGGAGGTTCCACGATGAGTCCTGTCAAATGCACGTCTGTCACTCCTGTCCTTATCGTCCTTTTCCTCATACTCTTCACCGCGCTTCCCGGAGGCGCCCCGGGGTACGCGAACAATACGACGATGTCAAAAGAGGCGTCTTTTACACTGACACTGTCCGGTTATCCGCCCGAACCTATCACCTTGGTGGGCACCGAGGCGATCACATGGACCGATCCGTATACGGGAGGAGACAATCACGTCTATATAGATTGCGAGATCGTCGAGATGGAGTTATCGGACGTGGCGATGACAATCCGCACCAACACCGATGTGGTCAATCCGGGAACATCGAGAAGCATCGACGAGTGGATAGACTTTCCGGCGGAGAGTTTTTTCGATGTCCTTTACGAGATCGAGATCCCGGGGATATTCCCCGCCGAGACACTGCTTACCTACGAGCCGATGCATCTGGTCAGCTCGATCACCCAGTGGCCTCCTTACGGTCACCCCTACATGATGGCGAATCCGGTGATAGTGATCTATAACAGGCTCGGAACGCCTGTCGGAGAGATCACGGGGTGGAGCGAAGTGAATATGCCGCTGGTGGAGCTCCGTGTGGGTCTGACAGTCGATACCGGCTACGGATCGGACGTCGCCGAAGAGATCGACGAGGATGTCGTCGAGGCCAGAGCCTGCATCAACGTTCCGGACGAAGAAGTAGTCAGCGCGCAGTTCTTCTACAGGGAGTCGGGCATAGATCCTTTCACCCCCTTCTGGATCGACACGGATGGCTCGGGAGAAAATTACGGCACATCGGTCCCGAAAGAGAACGGCGACGGATGGGCGGGGTATCTCGATATCTCCACGTTCAGTACTCTCGGCGGATACTACGATCTGATGGTCGATTTCGACGTCCTCGGTGTGGGCCATTTCATGGATACGGTCTTCGTATATATCGATCCTACTCCCCCGATTCCTGTATTCAACAACGTCATCCCCGATTCGGTGATCTATTTCAACGTCGATTCGCTCTTTAATATCACCTTCACGATGGAAGACGAGATCGGAGGGTTCGGATCGTGCGAGATGCGCGTGTTCCTGCTCGAACCGGACTACTCGAGGACCCTGCTTCCGATAGACCAGAACAACCTCGACATCGAGCACGACGACAAGGAGGCGTGCGTGCCCACAGCGGTGGCGTCCTGCCTGAAATGGTTCGCCGAAAACGGGCACGAGGGGCTCGATCATCCGAACGGAAACGTTGAGGAGGAAGAGCTCACGGGAGAAGAGATGGCCGAGGAACTGATAGGAAATATGGGCACCGACTCCACCGGTACCAAACCCGACAAGGCTGTAGACGGTATAAAGGATTACCTCAATGATCACGGAGAGAACGCCGACGACTGGGAGGTTGAACACGAAGAGGTGGATGATTACGAGGATATCGGTGAGATGCTGAGGGAATTCGAAGCGGACAGCGAGGACGTGATCATACTGCTCGCCGATACGAACGCTGCGGGAGACACAGTCGGCCACGCGGGGACGCTGGGATCGAAGAGCGGCGATTACTACGAGGAAAACAACGGTGGCGACCTGATCGGGCATATCGGATACACGCTCGATTTCATGGATCCGAACGGCGGTGTTCCGTCAGAGGATAACGAATTCGGCGTAGACGAGAATGACGCGGGCAGGCCTACATTGCAGGGTTATTCATCCGATACCGACAGCACGGAGGGATGTGCCTGGATAGAAGGGTACATAAAGGTCTCCCCTCCTGAGGGCGCCGGAGGAAGTCCTCCTGGAAGGACTGGCGGGGAAAAGCCGTGGCGGAAATTCGACCGCGCCCCATCTTCGCCGGGTTGGACACAGGTCTCCACAGGCACGGTATCGGGTAGCGGAGCCGAGGACACATTAAGTTGGGATACGACCGGATTCCCCGGCGGATTGTACCTTGTCGAGATAATCACTGTCGACAACGAAGGGATCCAGTGCAGGGACCTGAGGCTCGGAGGCATCCCCCAATACACCGTAACGGGCGATCCGGAGACTCCCGGTGCGAAGACGATGCTGCGAGGCTCGTACCCCAACCCTTTCAATCCCTCGACGACGATAGAGTTCTTCATCGCCTCGAAGACTACCGTCTCTATGTCGATCTATGACGTGTCGGGCACGTGCGTGAGAAGACTGCTCACTAACGAGCCGTACGGGCAGGGGCCTCACAAGGTCCTGTGGGACGGAAAGAACGACAGGGGAAAGCAGCTGTCCAGCGGCATTTATTT
>CBDUZM010000433.1:0-3401 GCA_965371685.1 uncultured Spirochaetaceae bacterium
CTTCTTCAAGAATTGCCCGTGCATAAAAATATAATCACTCAATATACTTCCTGTAGAAACACAGGAAAACAGAGCAAATACTGCAAAAAGAGAGACCACAATAATCTTTTTCATATTCTTCTCCTCCTAAAGTCACATCCGGTAGAAACATGCATAAATTTAATTATACTGGAACATAGGAGGAATGCAAGAGTTTCTCCCAAAGGCATTTCCGTATGTGGATCCGACTTTTCCGCTGCCGGTCATTGGCCGTAATAGACAAAGGGAGCCCAATAGAAAGGATGGTGAAAGCGGTCGATTCGGATGAAATCCCTTTTTCATTCGATAACCGCACGATCGAAAGGCAGACCCTTTTCATATACAAGGCGGTACAGCCCGACCATGAACTCCATGGTGGATTCATCCGCCACCTGCCACAGGGAAACCGAAAGCCCGTTCGCACCGGCGACCAGAAAAGATTGCGTCAGTCCCACGACCCCCTCACCGCCGTATATCCGGCCGAGGCCTGTTTCACAGGCGGACAGGTTAACAAAGTCGGCTCTGATGTCGAGTTCCGCGATCTCCTGCATGCTCAGATATCCATCTTCTCCGTTCTGCCCGTCAGTGAGCAGGGACAAGACCAGTGCCGAAAGCTCGGGTATTTCCGGCACCACCAGGCCGTGGGTGGCGAAATGGAGCACCCTGTATCGCGCGAGGCGCCCGGAATCCGATAGGCTTTTCACGGTTTCTTCCGTAGCCTGTAATCCGGTATGGATCTCGCTTCCCGGAATGATTTTGGCGATGGACAGGATTTCAGCGAGAGTACCCGGCAGGTTGCCCCAGCCGGTAAACCCCAGGCTCTGATATGCGTTCCGAAGACTTCTCTTTTCGTGAAGGGCTTGGAAAATTTCCGTCTGCAGGCCGTAAAGCGCCTCCTGGGACTGAATCGGTTCCGGTTCGGTTACAACGGACATATCCCTATGATAGCTTCCTTCACTGTATACCGCTCCTCCGAAACCGAGAAAGGGCTTTCGGTCTTTCTCGTACGATCTATTTGAGAGCAGATTCAGAACGGTGAGTGAAGGGATATAGCGGATCCGGAAGCGTTCGACGAGGTATCTTCCGTCCGGCATGATCAGGGTTTCGAAGGGTAGATAGGCGAGTATTCCGTCCGGAATGATGATAAGCTCTTCTTCATCCATCTGCTCGACGGACGGTATAAGAAGCAGGCAGAGCCACTTTCCGAGATATTCCCTGGCGTCCTGTTCTGTTCGGCTGCCGGAAGGCCGGGTAAGCAGGTAACGGTAGTAGGAGATGATGCTTTCGAACGATTCTTCATGCGATTTTTCCTTCGAAACGTCGAAGGTTAAACCCCGCCTATCCCCCTGCCCGTCCTCCGCTGCGCGCGGAAACCGGAGCGGAACCTCCCGAAGGTAATCCGCTATATTCACCTCCAGGGTATTGACTCCGTTTTTATCAGCTTCCATGAAGACGAGTCGGCCCGTCCGAATGTTGGCGTAGCTGAGGACGGCACATTTGTGCGACAGGCGGTTTTGAAAGAAATGGATGCCTTCGAACCGGGTCTGGTTGCCGTCCGACCTCACACTGATCTGCTCGGTTAGAAATTTTGCCCTTGCCAGCTCGGAGGTGTCGAAGGCTTCTTTAGGCTTTCCGCGCCGGATATGGGCGGTAACCAGAGATTCGTAAGTATGAAGCTGGGACTCGAGATAGTCCCGCCTCGTCTTTCCTGAAGCGGTGAGCCTGAGCTTTTCCTTTATCCGGACCGATTCCGTCAGGTAGAATACCGCGGGTGTATAATCCTCTTCTTCGAGTAACAAATTCCCCAGATTGTCGTAGGCTTCCGCTTCGTAGGCGTTGATTTCGCGTTCAAAGCCGGTGCTCCGGAGCAGGGAGAAGGCTTTCTCGCAGTCTCCCGTCATTCGATAAAGCTTACCCAGGTCGATTTTAAGAAGTCCCTTCTCGACGGACTTATGTAGATACCCGGTGATCCGCATGGATTCGGAGTAGCATTTTTCGGCTTGCAGGTAGTTTTCCGAGGCCTGATACGCCCTTCCGATAGAATGCAGGAGCAGCTGGAGGCGCCCGGCGTCCTCCGGATCCCTGATCAGATCATAGGCCTTTCGGTAATGAGCGAGAGCTCCTTGCGGATCTTCTTCGGCAATGCACGCGTCACCCATGGCCGCCAGAACGTCGGCGATCAGCAAGCCGGCAGTCGGAACGCCGCTCCGAAGTTCCTCCGCCTCCTGCTGCGCTGTTTGAAGGAGTTCGCTGCTTTTGGTAAAGAGGCCCCATTGCCGGTAGATCCCGGCGATATACAGCTGATCCCGGACGGCTTCCTCCTTCGATCCCGCTTTCCTGTTTACGGAGAGAGACCACTCATAGGCCTTCAGTGCCTTGTCGTAATTTCCCCAGAAGAAAAAAATATCACCAATCCGGCGATATGGAAGTGCCGTTCGGTCCTCCAGGCCAAGTCCCCTGAAGAGCCAGAGGGCTTTCCAGAACGTGTCGAGTGAAAGAAGGAAATCCCTGTGGTGGTAGCGGCATTCGGCCAGAAGGATGTGGCACTCAGCCAGTTTTAATCCGTGAGGCTCTCCCAGGTGGTTCCATATTCCTGCAGTGGTGAGGTTGATAGAGGTGCCTGGCCAGCAGCTCCCGAGCCTCTTCGTACAGCCGCAGAGCGTCAACTTCCTGGCCGCTTCGATCAGGCTGGTTCCGGTTACTCAGGTATTCCTGGTAGGCGTGATCGAGAGGCGCCAGGTTAAAGTGCGGATCTTCGTACTGATTCATGCTGTCCGTCTGATCCGCCATCAGGTTTAGCTGCCGGTTATCTTCTCGTACCTGTATTCTCCATGCAGGGAGGTAGAGGTCCGCATCCTCATCAATCTTCTTCTCTTCATCCACGACGTACATACCGTCCATTGTATCGATATTGATGTAGGTAAACTCTCCGGCTCCGATAAGCAGGCCGCTTGAGCTTTCCTGAGCCGAAAGCGGGAAAATTGAGGAAACGAAGAGGAAAAAGAGAATTATCATGTCGGTACAGTTTCTTTATTATACATAAAAAATGCGTGAAATTCCAATAGAATATGAGCTTGAATTCTGCCTGCTTTATATATGCACACCCAGTTTTCATGTGAATAATTCATGAGAAAAATGGTATAAAGTCATAAGGAACATAGAATATGGAAAGTGAGCTGGTAATCCAGGCGAAGGCGGGAAATCAGAGAGCCTTCGAATGTCTTATAAAAGCGTATCTGCCCAGACTCTATAGGACGGCCTACAGTTTTCTCGGGAATGTGGACGACGCGGCGGACATCTGCCAGGATGTCTCGCTCAGGGCCTATCGGAGCATGCAGCGCTTCGATGAGAACCGTTCGTTCTACCCGTGGAGCTATCAAATT
>CBDUZM010000434.1:0-3392 GCA_965371685.1 uncultured Spirochaetaceae bacterium
TGAAACTCCAGCGGGACTGCCGAAACCGGAGCTCGAGAAGTTGGCACTGGCAAGTGAAAGGATACAACAGCTAATAGAGGGCAGGGAAATCGTAAAAATTATTGTGGTACCCGACAAGCTGGTTAATATCGTCGTAAAATAGAAAAATCGTCCCGTTGGCTATCATTCGGAGAATCGTACATCTTCAATCCTTTGAAGCCTGAGAATCGTGTCGAACCACTTCAGGATACTCTCGGCGAGAATGGCAATTTGATAGAGTTTTCCATCTACTACGAAGTCGAAATAGTTCCCCGGTTCTGTGGACAGGGATTTAAGCTCTCCCACCGGCACATCTAACAAAGTCCTGTTGCGGTTTTTAAAAATGAATCTCCGATCGGTAAGATACATCCTGCCTTTTCCCAGGATTCTTACCAGAGGAAAGGCCTCTTCTGTTTTAAGGATATACGGCCGGCTTATCAAATAGAGCTGTTCATCTTGCTGAAGGGAGATCTCAGGATACGTGCGGATGGGATGTAAAAGGAAATCTTTAATTTGTGCATAACAATCTGCAAATGTAATGCCTTCGTTTATCCTCTGGTGCCGGTCATCGAGAGGAACTATCCGGCCGGACAGGGTTATCTCCCAGCTGGAAAAGCAGCTTGCGCATTCGACGCGATTGGTAGCGAGTGGTTTGACTATCTTTAATCCTTCAAAGGTGCCGCACCCGGGACAGCGATAGATGAGTTTACTGACGTCATTCGCAAGACCGCGAAAGTGATATCTCTTCTCACTAATGGGTATTTCATAGTCCCTGTTCCTGAGGAACGTATTGATATCCCGCATAATTTGGTCCGGATCGTCCGGAATGGAACCGCTGTCGTAAAGCCGCTTGAAAATGCCTTTTACAGGAATGCGCCTCAACTTGTTGGCCCAGCGTGGAAGACAAAGATACGCTCCTTCCAACCGACAGCATATTATCGGGACATTCATTCTCTTGATAATAGCGGCAATACCGGGCTGCATGGGCTGGTTAAGTCCGTCCCAGGTTCTGTTGCCTTCAGGGTAGATGCCGATAAGGGCGCCTTCTTTGAGAAAGCGGATCATGTTCCTGATAACGGTCATGTCCCTGGCCGCCTTTCTCTTGGGAAAACAGCCCAAACCACGCAGCCAGAAGGCCAGGAAACGATTTCTGAATACATGCTCCGTAACGACAAACTGAGTGGGGCGCGGGACCATGGCGGAAACCCAGAACGGATCGAAAAGATTAACATGATTCACCAGGAGGATAGCGGGTCCTTTCAACGGCACCTCTTCCAGATTCACCGCCTGTACCTTGAAGAAACGGAGCACCGGTCGCCTGAGAAATATGCTTAAAAAGTGGTATACAATCCCATTTACAGGCTTGGCCGGCCTGAATCGATCTTTCATTGTTAAGTCCCCGGGTCTACAGCCGGATCATTGCCTCTCTTTTGGGTCCGACGGATATCCATTTTACCGGTGTCTTAATTTTTTTCTCGATGTAGCGGACATAATTCTGGGCCTCTACAGGCATATCTGCAAACCGTCTTATGTGGCTGATATCCTTCTTCCAGCCGGGAAGGCTTTCCAGGACCGGAACCGCCCGGTCGAGTAAGGCAGGAACGGGAAAATCCTCTGTCGTTTTTCCATCGATCTCATAGGCCACGCATACAGGAATCTCTTCAAGGTATCCCAGAACATCGAGTAGAGACAGGGCGGCTTCAGTAGCCCCCTGGATTTTGCAGCCGTAACGTGTAGCCACCACATCGAACCAGCCCATGCGTCTGGGCCTCCCTGTTGTAGCTCCGTACTCACCGCTGTCACCGCCGCGTTCCCGGAGCTCGTCTCCCGCAGCTCCCTGTATTTCACTTACAAAAGGCCCGGCGCCCACGCAGCTCGAATAAGCTTTGGTAACGGCGATTATCCGGCTGATTGAGTGTGGAGGAATACCGGCGCCTACCGAAGCAAAGCCGGCCAGAGGTGATGAAGAGGTTGGGTAGGGATAAATTCCATGGTCCGGATCTCTCAGAGCGCCCAGCTGCCCTTCGAGAAGCACATTTTTTCCCTCGGCTATCCCCTCCTGGAGCAGCTTGGCCGTATCGCAGAGAAAGGGCTCGATCATCTTTCCCGCATCCATCAGATCACCGACCAGCTCTTCAGTCTTAATGGTTGGTTTACCGTAAAGGTGCTCTAGAAGAGTGTTTTTTTTCATCAGGGAGACATTGATCCTTTCCGTGAGTCTATCCTTATAAAAAAGATCCGAAGCCTGGACACCGATTTTCATATACTTGTCTGCGTAGAAAGGGGCGATCCCCGCTTTGGTGGATCCGAATTTATGTTTCCCAAGCCTCTCCTCTTCATATTCATCGAAAAGGATGTGATAGGGGAGAACGATCTGAGCCCTGTTTGAGATACGAAGGGGAGCTTCCGGTACGCCCCGGCTGAGCACCTCCTCCCTCTCCTTGAGAAAGGCATTGATGTCCAGGGCAACCCCTGTGCCTAAAATGTTAGTGACGTTGGAATAGAATATGCCCGATGGCAGGAGGTGCAGTGCAAATTTACCGAAATCGTTGATGATAGTGTGGCCGGCGTTTTTACCGCCTTGAAAGCGTACGACAAATTCGGATTCGGCGGCCAGATAATCGGTTATCTTGCCTTTGCCTTCATCACCCCAGTTTGCTCCTACAACAGCGGTAACTGCCATTGACGCCTCCTATTGTCTTCGCCGGGCGTCATGGTCAAGGTTGACTCCCGAAGCACCAAAGGTTAATCCATATCAAATGCAAGGTCAAGACCACCAAATCTTTATAAATATATCTTTTATAATAGCTCCTTTGACTTCATGAATTCTGAAAGCCGTTCCATCTCTTTATCGTCCATAGAATGATAAGGTTTGGGCCGCCAACGTTGGGCAAGGCCGTAAAGCTCGAGAACACCGTGTATTGCAGCGTCAAAGCCGCCTGCGAATCCTGAGATGAAATCGAAGAAAGGCATGTCAACTTCTTCAATAATTCGAACAGCGGCATTTATGTCACCTGAGATAAAGGCATTCCAGTACCTGTGGGAAATTTCCGGCTTGAAGGAGAGGAACGTGGACAGGTATCCGTCGCATCCGTAGGGCGCCATATTGAGGTGATTCTGTTTAAGTCCTCCCGCCCAGAGTGCGAGCTTCTCGTGAGTCAGCAATGCCAGCTTCCTGGCGAATTCACCGCACATATCGTCCTTTATGGCAACAACATTATTTGTCTTTTCAAGGACATACTCTATAACCTTAAGGCCGAAATCAATTCCGCGCGGAATAAAGACATTGGTTACAATCATCACAGGTATTCGATCTGCAACCTCCGCATAATGATCGGCCAGGAGTTCGGGTGTTGTAGATTTGGCCCAGTCCG
>CBDUZM010000435.1:0-3387 GCA_965371685.1 uncultured Spirochaetaceae bacterium
GAGGTTCTGAGTAAGGGATGTTTTTAATAAGTATAGGTTTGTCCATACGTGCCTCCGTCTTTTATCAGGCCTTCAGAAGGTATACAGATTGCCGAAGGTCAATTGTTGAGGGCCTGCCCGCCGTTCTTCTTGTCCGCCGTCTTTATGGCGGACTGGAGGGCGTGACACCGATCCTCACTGGAAGGGCTCACCATTTATGATTACGCCCGTCCTATCGCCATACTTATTCCTGATGATTATTCTATCTGGGCTGAGAGGGTCCCTTTCAGCATATCCGACAAGGTCCCCATATTTGTTTCTGAGAACCCATCTATCGCTGTTGAGCGGATCCTTTTCAATAATGCATGCCTCATTCGTGTATGTCTCGTTGCTGTGCGCCATAGATACACACCCAGACAAGAAGAACGTGGCTACCAAACCTACTACCCATCGTTTCATACAATCTCTCCTTCCTGGGTTATAGGGTTAGCATAAAGACAAAGAGAACGGGGTCGCGCCCGCCGTCTTTCTTGTGCGCCGTTCCTCTGGATCGCCTGATCCTCCACTCCGCAACTTGTAGAGTAGAACCTCGGTGCGGTGGCTGCAGGAATCGGTGGTTTCCCCACAGGTTTCCCGGTGGACCTCAATCCGGCTTCCATACCTTCCTTCCCTTAGCCCCCTCGTCGAACCGTAAGTCGAGTTTTCCCCGTTACGGCTCACCGACGACCTTCCCCATACGCTTATCAGTAACCGTTGTCGTTGATGCACAGCAATTAACCGAACTGGTATAATCCCAGTCGAACAGGTAAATTGTCGTGGACTCTCCTTGTGCCCCTCGATTGATCACTGTACTTCCGCTTCAGGAATATTCGCAGCCGCTCTCGGATAAAGCCGTTGAGCTTGCACACCCGTTTGCGGGCAGACATTGCTTTACGCTGATAATTGTCCCACCCCCTTAGTACCGGGTTTAGCTCCTCAATCAGCTCTTCCAGCGATAGAGTGTAACGTCGCCCTACCACCTTTTTGATACGCTCTTTTATCCGTTTGATCGAGCGGTCCGAAGGCCATATGGCGCAGTACTGCTTTGTCTTCCCCTTCTTTGTCTGTACCGGAGACAGCCGAAAATGCACCCCCAGAAAATCAAAGCCATCTTCTGCCCTGACCACGCGGGTCTTATCCGGGTGCAGCTCCAATCCCAGGCGTTTGAGCATCTGCTCCACCTGGTTCACTACCTCTTTGCCGTTGCGCCACAGCAAGATGACAAAATCATCGCAGTACCTCACCAATGTTCCTGGAATTGCCGAGCGTTGGAACATCTTGTCGAACGAATGCAGGTATATATTGCTCAGCAAGGGCGAAATCACACCACCTTGGGGAGTTCCCAATCCGTTCGTTTCGATATATCTGCCCTCTTCCATGACCCCGGCCTCAAGCCACATGCGTATCAATCTCAGAACACGAGGATCTGCTATGCGACGTTCAACCAGCTTCAGCAATATGTCCTGACGGATAGTATCGAAAAATCCGGTTATATCGGCGTCTACCACGATATGTGTGCCTTTAAACGTAATCGCCCGATCTATTATGCGGATTGCGTCATGGGCGCTGCGCCCAGGCCGGAATCCGTGAGAACAGTCCAGAAAATTCGCCTCAAAGATCGGCTCGATGACCAGTTTGGTAGCCATCTGGCACACACGGTCGACGATAACCGGTATTCCAAGCGGCCTCTTCTCGGGTTTACCTGGTTTTTCGATATAGCATCGCAGCACCGGCTGGGGCCTGTACCGCTTGCTTTTCAGTTGCTCATGGACTTCGCTCAGGAATTGCTCCACACCGATCACCTGCTCGATGTATTCAAAGTCCTGCTTATCGACTCCAGGCGCACCGTTGTTGGCCTTTACTCTCTTCCAGGCCTCCCGGATTACATCTTTACGATAGATCTTATCGTAAAGCGCTCCGAATCTCCTATCCAGCGACTGTTTCGCTGCATGGGACAGTTTAGACTGTAAATCAGAAACCTTATTGCGCACGTTCATAGCTCCTTCGAGCACTCATGCCTTCTTACCGTTACCGGATAGTAGTGTAACTTTCTGAGATATTCCACGCAATTTGAGATGGTTTCTTCTTGGCCTGTTGACCGTACCGTCTCAAACGCCAACAGTTGGGTTTTGTTCACCGGGTCTCCCGTAAACCCGCACGTTATCCTTACGCGGCTATATCTCATCTGTTTCACACTTCAGCTCACAGCCTAAACACGGTCGAAGTATGGCCCCACGCTCAAGGCAGGTTATGTTGTCCTGCCTGTCATCACTTCAAGGCCACTCCGACTTCCCTACGCCCGTCACACATCTCTTGCCGGTTTCACCCGACTTGAATCATGCTTACCGCAGGTGGAGTCCTGCGGAGACGCTAGGATCTCAGGCCCTACCTCCGTTATCTGTCACCGCATGCCGCTGGCCATACCCCGGGTCCCCATCAGGTGCTTATGCCCTTTGCTTCCCTGATGGCTCCGGCCTTCTCCCAAAAATTAGAGGATCGGCGTGTATCCCCGCTCAGCGGGGTTTGTCCCTCAACCAGACTCTCCCAGCTATATCCGTCCGGTCGCCTTTTACGAAGCTGCACCATTCGCTTTATGCTGCGGCCTGCGGTTTCGGCAAGCACCCCTGACTGGGTAAGACCCGCTTGTTCTGCGAGCCGTCTCGGTACCGTGTCGGGGCAAGTTCAGCCCGTGTGTTGCCACACGAACCCGCCCCCAGCCTACATATCCGAAAGAGCAATTGATATGATAACCTCCTTTCAGGTTACAAGATAACGGTCTCGCGACCTCGTACAGTTTTTTAAGGGCGCCCCCCTTCACGCCCCTCTTCATAAGACCAAACCCTCCGCTCTCAGACAATCTCAGCGAAGCAGTCGTGTGCGCACTCCTAGCTTGCGTGCCGACTGCGAGAGCTGCCGATCGGCGGTTATGACTTCCAAGTGGTTGTCTGCGGCAACAGCCAGATGAAGCGCATCCAAGGTTCTCAAAGGGACTGCGAATTGAGCCAACCACGTAAATGCAACGCTGTAATGCGCTCTCTCTACCGGAATTCTTTTGAACAGGAACTGATTCAGATGGGATTGAAATTCAGTCAGCACGTGATTGGCATTCTCTCGGGACAACTCCCTTTCACGGATTTTCCGGGCAAGGGCTGAAACCAGTTCCACTTCAGTCAGCGCACTCACTGCCGGTTGCCGCGCTTTAAGGATCACCGTTTCTGCCACCGTGCTGAGTGGCTCTGGGCAGTAATAGGCAACTAAAACGCTCGTATCCAGGTATGCCATCAGTACCGCTCCTCTTTTCGGGCATCGATTACCGTCTGGCTCAAGGGTTTCCCCCGGACCTTCAAGGAAGCACGAAAATCCCTGAGG
>CBDUZM010000436.1:0-3385 GCA_965371685.1 uncultured Spirochaetaceae bacterium
TGAGCCTTCCGGGGAGGGTAAAAATCATATTCCCAAAAGAAAATATCGTGTCCGTTTGTATACAGAATAAATGGGATTTCTCCGCCATGGACTTTCTTGAGGTTCAAGGCGTATTGAAGTGCCTGTTCCTGGCCGAGAGCAGCGTCCTTGGATGTTCGCTTCGCCTTGTAGAATCCCAGATTGAATGAGCCAAAAAGGGGTGGTTATTTTCACAATAGATTGATAGACAGGGAAAGATTATCGGGTTAAATAAGACAGTTTGCGGAGTCTTTGTTTGAGGGGAAAAGGGCGGTTGTGCTGACCGCCCTTTTCAACAACACGGGATCATTTGAATGATCCCCCAAAGGATGAGAGCAATGATAATCTTTATTCCCGTCAAACTCAAGTGTCTTTTTAAAAAAGGCCGGGGTTATCCGTGGCCGAAGCCTGAGAGATGTCCCTATTGCAGCAGTTGCACGGTATGGGGCCATGGTTATGTTGAGAGTTTCTTTGACGGTTTCGGTCGGTCACTAATGCTTAAGCGCTACCGGTGCCCTGACTGCGGGTGTGTAATGCGATGCAGGCCGGCCGGTTATTTTAAGCGTTTTCAGGCTTCCATCGAGACCATCCGATCGAGCATATCGATCAAAATGGGAAAGTGTCGATGGCTGCCGGGAATATCCCGCACACGGCAGGGGCACTGGTGGCGGGCGTTGAAGCGTCGGATAGCGGCCTATCTGGGGAACACGTGGAACCAAGGAGTGTTGGCGGGGTTTGATCACCTTTTAGCCCGCGATCAGGCGCCGGTGAGCCGGTCCATATAATCCTGCATGGTTCCCGGTTGCCGGCGGCCCTACCGAAGGGTGTCATTTAAAAAGGTCTCCTGATGTATTAGAGATGGTGAAAACGATGAAAGGAGGCTTTTTATGACGGAGGAAGAGAAGAGAGAGGTAGCTGCTTTTCGATTTGGCATTATTAGCGATCTGGTAAACAGGGTTCAGCTGGATGCCGGCGAGAAGGAGCGTCTGATCAGGGAGAAGTGCGCCCGTAAGTGGCAAATCCCTTTATCTGAGAAGACCCGTATCAGCCGCTCTACGATTCTGCGCTGGGTTCGGCTCTACAAGGAGAATAACGGCCATCTGGAGTGTTTGCACCCCAGGGATCGATCCGATCGGGGTGGATGCCGGGCGATGGATGAAGAGACGGCTCTTGCACTGATCGGTTTGAGAAAAGAGATGCCGGACTGTAAAATCAGCTATTTGATCGAACAGATGCATCAGCGCAACCTGGTTGCTCCCGGTACAGCACTAAATCCTTCGACCGTTTACCGGTTTTTACACCGCCACAATCTGATAAAACCGGCCGGCCAGGCGACGGATCGCAGGAAGTTTGAGGCCGAGCTGCCGGGCGACCTGTGGCAGAGCGATGTAATGCATGGACCGATGGTGGATGAGAGGGGCAAGATGAGAAAAAGTTATCTGATAGCTTTTCTCGATGACCACTCACGGCTGGTGCCGTATGGTCGGTTTTATCTCTCCGAACGACTTGCGGTTTATCTGGATGCACTCCAATGGGCGCTTTTGAAGCGGGGGCTTCCCCGGAAACTGTACGTCGATAACGGCCCGGCCTTCAGGTCCAGGCATCTCGAGTATGTCACAGCGGCCCTGGGCATCACATTGATCCACTCGAAGCCGTACAAGCCTCAAGGGAGAGGGAAAATTGAAAGATTTTTCAGAACGGTCCGAAACGATTTTCTCATTGCTTTTAAGGGGAATACGCTGAGCGAGCTCAATGAGTCCTTTGATGTCTGGCTTACCGATACTTATCATCAACGCAAACACGGCGGCACCGGTCAGAGCCCATTCGAACGGTTTACCTCCAACACGGAGTGTTTGAGAGCGGCGCCTGAGAACCTTAGGGACTATTTTCGGCAGACTGCAAGGCGCCGCGTGGCCAAAGACCGCACCATCACCTTGGGCGGCAAGCTCTATGAGGGGCCCGTGGCGCTGATCGGTTCCAAGGTGGAACTTCTCTATCACGCAGGCGAGCCGGATCGGGTGGAGATCAGGTACAATCAGAAATCATACGGTTTTCTCCGCCCGGTAGATCTTCATGTTAATTGCCGGGTCAAACGGGACAAAAATCGCAACACGGAAATGCAGGTTGACTCCGGGTGCAGTCCCAGGCGCCGGGGCGGCCGTTTGCTCTCGATTGCAAGGAGGACAGAGGATGAACGATAACTACAGAACATTCTTCGGTTTTACCAAAGAACCGTTTGCGGCCGATCTTGCTATGAATGAAATCCTCGAGACAGACGCTGTGGCAGAGGTTAAGAGCAGGTTTGAATACTCGCTGCGCCTGGGCGCTATCTGCCTGGTTACAGGCGATATCGGCAGCGGTAAATCGACTGCCCTTCGCCATGCGGCAGGAAAGCTGCACCCTTCAGAATACCTGACATTTTATGTCACTGCATCGTCGGGTTCCATCCTGGAGCTCTACAGGCAGATACTGGAAGTGTTGGGAATCGGTAGAACAAGCAGCTCAAGGGCGGTTTTGACTTCCCTGATACGAAAGGAGATCACTGAACTGGTCGAAGGGAAAAAGCTCAAGGTGGTACTTATAATCGATGAGGCCTCACTGCTGCGTCTTGAGGTCTTTACCGAGCTGCATACCATCTGTCAGTTCCATAAAGACTCAAAACACTACCTCCCCATCGTCCTGGCAGGCCAAGCAAATCTGATCGACATGCTGATGTATCGCACCTCCGCACCGCTGGCATCAAGAATTATTGCCAGAAGCCATCTCGAGGGACTCGACCGCAAGGGAATGCAGCAGTACCTGGAACATCATCTGAAACTGACAGGCATTAAGAGCAATCTATTCGATGATGCTGCCGTTACCGCCATACACCAGGGCTCAGGCGGATTGCTTCGAAAAGCCAATCATCTGGCAAGAGGCGCTCTGATCGCCGCTGCCGGCAACAAATCCCTTACTGTTAAACCTAACCATGTCCGGCTGGCTTCAACTGAAATCTTCTGACCTCATACCGCGATAGGAGGCATGTTATGTGTTACAAGCAAGAAGATATCATTTACGAAATGAAAATGGATCAAATCTCCGAACAGATGGAAGAACTCGTTCTCGATGCATTCCTTTCTGCCTTGAGTAATATAAGAAAACGCAACATGTTGTTCAGCTAATACGAGGAACGAAAGGATGAGATACCTTTTTAACAAAATAATGAAATCGGTCAATATTGAATGGATAGAACATATTCAAAATAATTTGGAAATGATCAAACCAGTTCAAAATAAGTAGAAAATATCAGTCTATTTAAATTGGGATCCTACACGGCTCAGACACGCGTAGTCTGTTCTCTGGGCAGAGCGGGCGAGGATGGCCAGAA
>CBDUZM010000437.1:0-3372 GCA_965371685.1 uncultured Spirochaetaceae bacterium
GGAAACAGCTGTGTAAGAATAATCGAAGGGATGAAAGAGAGTGTTGAATACGGTAGGCTCAACGGCTCTCGGTTCATAGGCCAGGACTCTGTCCGGAATTGTGGAAAGGAAAAACATTTCTGTTGGTTTTCGCCTCTGATCATCGTGAATATCACGATTTTTCCAGGTATCCAAAAACCTTTGAAAGGTAAGCTCATTGAGGGGCTCATCCCGTGCTATCTGAAATCCCCTCTCTTCATTGAATCGATCGAAATACGCTTCCGCCGCATAGACCGGGTCTACAGGACTCGCTGTTATCATGACTGCGTACTGCCTTCCTTCATTCCCCCTTCCGGTACCTTGTTCGCCCCATTGATCCGCCGGCACTCCTTCAAGCATGTTGCGGCCTGCACGGCCGTTCCCCTTTTCCCCTCCTTGTCCATTCTCCCCATCTTTTCCTCCCTCTCTATCTCCCGGGTATTCGTCGGAACGAAGACTACCGCCGGGACGTCCATCGCCATACTCATCAAGAGGGATAATGTCCGGTTCGGGGGGTTCGGACAACCGGTTGAAAACAATTGAATGACTTACGAAGTTCGGTGGAAGGAGCAGTGCTATAAGAATCGCAGCAGGCACCGCCACGCCTGCGAAAACGATAAGTTCCTTCCTGTTATCCCTGGTGAGTTTTCCCCTGTACGCGGCAAAGTATAAAATCAAGCTGTGTATCAGAAAAGCGCAAACAGTGAAAATAAGGATTCCCTGGGCGATACCCGAGCTCTCCCTGGCTATCTCTTCAGAGGAACGTGAAAAACTGAGCATTTTAAAAGCAATAATCGCCAGAATAAAAAGCTCAAGGGTCACTACTGATCTTCCCCTGCCCTCCCCCTTAAAAACTAGCGCTGTAGAGACAAAGGCAAGGACGCCGCTTGCGGCAAAGAGCAGCGAGATGGCGCTGAAGCCGGTGATAAAGATCAAAGAGAGGATGAGAGGAACCGCGGCAGCCAGAAGCCAGGTGCGTACCTTGAATTTCGGAGGAGAGAGGAAATAGGCAATCAGCATCTCTCCAGGCACGATCACGAACCAGAGGCACCATCCTGTGAAATCATAAGATACGGCAACGCCCGGATGAATGACAGGAAGTGATATGACCAGGTAGTAAAGGATAATCCTCGAGACGAGAAGGATACTCATACCAGCCTTACCTCCAGTGTCTCTTCTTCCAGCTGCCCGCTTACATGCCGGCCCAGCGGCGGGTTCTTTAACTTGCGATCCCTGGACACAAACCAGAGGCTTGGATACAGCAGGTGCGGCCACGAGGGGAAAATACGCATCGTTCTGGCACTTCTCTCGTCTTTACCGGGCGCTCTCGTTCTGAAAAGATGAATGCGCTCACCCGGCAGCAGTCCCATGTCGGAACTCAATGTTACATCGTAAGGCGTGCTGAATATGAAGAGATCTCCGGCGCCGGAGGCAGGATTAGCCGGGCCGGGTTGCGGAGACCGAAAATAGATGCCGCTCAATTCTTCAGAGTATTGATCTATGTCCAGTTCGTTTTCAAGCAGACGAACCTCTTCTCCGTAAATAATACGAAACTGGAATTCAGGATGAGCTTTCTTCAATACTTTGAGAAAGAGAAGGAGCCAGCTCTTTACGTAATTTAAATGCATGATGGAATCCGCTGTTTCTCTTTTTATTCTGCTGAACGCCCTGAAAATGATTGTGAGTATCTGCGTCTTCTCCTGTGTTACCGGAGAAATACGCGTCAAAAGCTCGGAGAAACGGCTCGATGCCTTCCAGTTGATGTCCCGCACCCTGTCGCCGGGTATATATTCACGCATAAAGTATCGTTCCACATCCGACTCTTTCAATTTGCTCTTGTTCTCAAGACCATCCAGAGCCTCGATAGGGAAAAACTCCCGATCGGGAAGCAAGGCCGGACGGACGTTGATTTGCCGCAGCCAGGCTGTGCCGAATCTGGTTCGGGTAAGTCCGAATATATCCTTGATCTTCAACATCCCCCTGGCATGAAAAACGCCGCAGACAGGGAAATAAATTGGTATATCTATGTTTCCCCCGCCTCGAGTCGATGTTTCCTGGAGAACGGTGAGATAAGCATCTCGCCCGACCTGAAGCCTTCCTGAAAGGCAGAAGTGAAGCCGGTAAAAAGGAATGCTTCGAATATCTTCCACAAGAAGCCTATGGCAGAGATCTTCCACCCTGGCAAAGACGGGCAAGGTCGAATCCCAGACTGGCCGGCGCCCGCGGAAACGTACTGCCTGAAGCCTGCCCATCAATACAAAAAATGCCAGAATGAGGAAGGCAGCGGCGGAGAGCAAAAAACTGTACGGATTCCGTGTTGCGAAAGCCGTACCCAGGAGATAGATAGAGGAAGCGAAAAGGATTGTTCCCGCCAGTGTAAAGGGGTAGTAGAATCGAATACGGCGCCTGTCGTCCAATCCTTCGAGTGCCGGGAGCAGTCGTTTATAGACTCTCTTTACGATTCTCATACCGAGCATTACGATTTTACTGGAACAGAGTTGAGTATCCTTTCCAACAGCTTGGGGGCGGATTGATCGGGATCGTGCATAATCAGGCGATGCGCCACCGCCGGTAGAAAGATCTCCTTAATCAGGTCGATTGTAACGTAATCCTGCCCGCGTACCAAAGCCAGGGCTCTGCTCAGCCTGGACAGCTTTACTCCTGTTCGGGGACTTGCGCCCATGAGAACTTCCGAATGATGGCGTGTCTGCTGAACGCAGGCAACGATGTAATCGATAATTTCCGGATGTATACTCACCTCGTCCACGTACCTCTGCCATGTAAGGAGCTGGTCGGAAGCAATAACCGGCTCAAACTCACTCCAGCCGTCATTTCTTCCATGCTGTTTGATGATTTCCGCTTCGTCATCAGAATTGGGTAAACCCATGGAAAGCTCCAGCATAAAGCGGTCGAGCTGTGGGGCGGGAAGGGGAAAAAGATGAGCCCCCTTTAGATTCATAGTGGCAATAATGAAAAAGGGATTGGAAAGCCGATAGGTTATTCCCTCTATAGTCACCGTCTGCTCTTCCATGGCCTGGAAGAAGCTGCCCTGTGTTTTAGGCGTGAGAAGGTTAATCTCGTCGCAGAGCACAAAATGGGCAAATATAGGTCCCTTATTGAAGATGAACCGAGATCCGTCCAGGCGGCTGAATCCGAGAATATCCTGCGGGAGAAGGTCAACCGTACACTGTATTCGGCTGAAAGGCTCCACTTTAACCCCGTCTGTCGATATATCCTCTTCTATCCACTGTATAGAACCGGCCAATGCCCGTGCGAGAGAAGTCTTCCCCACCCCGTGAGAGTCGGCCAGCATGACATGGCCGCCCGCAATCTTTGCTGCGACGATATATTCCA
>CBDUZM010000438.1:0-3363 GCA_965371685.1 uncultured Spirochaetaceae bacterium
GGCAGGCCATGCAGAACTACGAAAGGATATACTACCAGGATCCCCTCTATGAGAACGCCGCCCACCTCTACAACCAGCTCTCGCGGCTTCATGCGGATTCGGCGGCTTTCTCGGCTTACACCCTGGCGGACACGTCAAGGGTCATTATACACACCGAGGCTTCCTACCTGCATCCTGCAGGCGCCCTGTTCGGATGGAATCTGAAATACGAGGCCGACAGCAGCAGGCTCTATATGCCTCCAGCGCCCGAGGATCCCTCTATTTACCGTGTTCAAACCGTTACCTTAGGGCTTCCCTTTGAGCTATTATCCGGCAGGTGGAAGCTCCATCCCCAGGCGGGAGTAGTGCTGTGGGATTCCCAGCTCGCAGGTCCTACCGGGATCGAACCCGCCTTTGCCGTGGACACATCCCTGGCTCTGGGCCCCTCGGTCTACTTGAGCGGCGGCTACAGTTTCGAGAGGCAGGAAGTTACTTTTACACCGACCCGGGATCCGGTATACCATCACTCCGGCGAGTTAAGCATAGGCGTTAATCTTTCCTTCATCGATGCCTATCCTTTTCGGGATTCATCCATGAGAACTTACGGAAAGGTTGCTTTCCTTACCGATAAAAACATCATCTATGAAGGACTGCAGGAGTTCAACATCGGCTTTCTCACCATTGACAAGCCTTACATCACCCTCAAGCTGCTCGTTAATTTTCTTATGCAAGACTCAAAGTTCGAAGAGGAAAAGGATTACTACACCCCCCGGGGCGTGCTGGTAGCAGGCGGGGGATTGATGGGTTCTTCGTGGTTCAATATCGGGGATGAAAGCGCTCTGGGCATTACCCTGCGGGCTTCCGGCGCCTTCTACGGGGATCATATGTTCACTCCGGCAGAATCTGTCAGCAGGGCTCAGATGGATTTCGAGGGAAATCTCGAATACGTAAAAGGGGAAGTTGTCATCTTCGCGGGCGCCCAATTCAGCGCCACATATCCGTTGGATTACTGGTCTTTCTTCGTCAGGATGGGATTCACGACCAGGCTTCCCAGGCTTCTGGCGCCCTGAAAAGCACCGGAGCTTTATTAGGAATTTCATTGTCCCCTGCATAATTTGGGGATATCTTTCTATTGAGAGTAAGCTATGAAAAAGATCCTTTACCTGTTTTTCATTATTATCGTCCTTTTTCCGGCAGGCGCCGATTTCTACGGCCGGCGCGTCCTCGGTCTGTACAAGTCGTCTGAAGGTCAGACGGCCGGAGAGAACGAGATCTTCTACTACCTCTCCAGGCCCCTCTCCGAGATGGGCCTGCAAATAGACTACTGGGATGTGGACAGCGGCATACCGCCTCAAAGCTCTTTAAAGGGAGTCCGCGCGATTATTTCCTGGTTCAGGGGGGCCTCCATGTCGGATCCCGAGGGCTACCTGAAATTCTTAAACTCAAGCATAGATTCCGGCCGCAAGCTCGTGGTTTTGGATAACTTCGGCGCCTACCAGAACAGGAAAACGGCTAAATATCTGGACACCGGACTCATCAACCTGACTCTAGGCAGGCTGGGATTGATGTACCTGGGAGACTGGACCGACGACCAACGGATCATCAGGATAAACCGGAAGGACAGCGCCATGGTGGAAAGGGGGGGGTCTCAAAAGGTCGAAGAGGCCGCGTTCTTCTACCGTTTTTTCACCGTGGATAGAGACCTCAAAACCTACCTGTCCCTGAGGAGAACGGACCGGAATTACGCCGAAAGCCCTGTTATTACAACGAATAAGAACGGCGGTTTCGCTCTCTCCAAATACATCTATCGATTGGAAGGCGGCAAGGTCAACATGCTCCTCGACCTCGAAGCATTCATCGAAAAAGCCTTATTTCCCGAACCGTCCGGGGAACGGATAGCTCTCCTTGCAGATCCGAACAACTATAAATCCGGCGAGATCCTGAAGTATACCGAGCAGATACTCCGCAGGGCCAGGCTTCCCTACGACGTTATCACCCGCATTCAGTTCCCCAACCTTATAGTGGGGGACTTTGATCGTTTTACCACCGTGGCCCTCATCCTTGCCGGAGACAGCGGCTTTAATCCCGCCATCCTTGAAGATTTCCTGGATAAGGGAGGCTCTCTTATCTCTTTTCTGGGCGGCAATTTCAATAAACTGGCTCAGGTACTCGCCCTCAGTGATAAATCGCCTCCCGGCAAAGCTTCTAAAGGTTACCGTTTCCGGTTCGGCTTTCTTCTGGGCGAAGGGCTTTCCCTGGAAGACAGCTCTCTTGATTGGCGCCCCGGCTCGAAGCTGCCCTCAGACGATGCGGAGGTCCTGGCCCATAGCTACCGGGGAGACGTTCCAATAGTCTGGACAGCACAGAGAGGAAAGGGCAAGGTTCTTGTCTGGAACTGGGATGCCCATGTCATCGGGGAATTTATGGGCCCCATGCTGGAATCTTTTCTCTATGTCCGTCCTGTCGGAGTTGCGGCGACAGCCGGTCTGGGCATCATGATGATCGACGACTGGCCGCTTCCCATGTACAATATAGTAAAGCCTCCCCTTTCAATAACTGATACCGAATTCTACACCAGGGTGTTCTGGCCGGATATGAAGAAGATTTTCTCGGAAGAAAATATCCCTTTCACGACCTATCTCGTCTTCAACTACAACGCCAGGACAGAACCACCCTTTTCCGGCGGTGAGTTCTTCGTTTCTGAAGGTATGGCCTCCCTGAACGCGGCTAATGAAATGATTGCGAGCGATCAGGAGATCGGCTACCACGGATACAATCACCTCTCCCTCACCCTGGACAGGACTGAAGTGAATCTCTATCCATGGCCGTCCATCGAGGCGATGAAAGAATCGATCGAAGAGGCGAGGAGGGAATGGATAAGCCTCTTCGGCGAGCAGAATCTGCCTTTCTCCTACGTGCCGGTGAACAACATAATCTCCCAGGACGGTGAGGAGGCGCTGCTGGGCGCCATGCCCTCCATCAAGGTGATATCGGCCTTGAGATCGGGAATGGGAGAAATCACTACAACGGAATTCGGACCTGTTCCGAACTTTCCCGATGTGTACTATATTCCAAGAACTACATGGGGCTATCCTTTCACCCCATATATTAAACAGCTCATTACCTCCGGCATCGCCGGGGAAGGCATCTGGAGTCACTTTGTCCATCCGGACGATGTCTTCGATGAACACAGATCAGACGGAAAAAGCTGGGAGGAGCTCAGCAACAATTTTCAAAGTATGATCGAATTTGTGAAGCGCCACTACCCGTGGCTCCGTTACGTGAAAGTAAAAGACGCTTATTACATCCTGAAAGAAATGGATGAGACTGGGGTGGAATACCGATGGGAGGGGGATGATCTGGTCATAGACAGCAAACCGGGAA
>CBDUZM010000439.1:0-3359 GCA_965371685.1 uncultured Spirochaetaceae bacterium
AGCCAAAATATATGAGAGCATAGTAAAGGGAGAGGTTTCTTCGCCGCCCGGAGTGCCCGAATCTTTCAATGTTCTCGTGCAGGAATTGCGAGGACTTGCTCTGGATTTTACGATTTATGATTCAAAGGGAGAGCAGATTGCGCTTACAGAGAGGGATGAAGAGCTTATCAATAGAGAAGTGAGCCATTTTTAGGGAGGTAACAGTTATATGAGGGACCTTCAAAATTTCGATAATATTCTCATAAAATTAGCTTCACCGGAGCAGATCCGTGCCTGGTCATACGGTGAGGTTAAGAAACCGGAAACCATAAATTACAGGACCCTGAGACCTGAAAAAGACGGACTTTTCTGTGAGAGAATTTTCGGAACCACCAAAGAGTGGGAATGCTACTGTGGTAAATTTAAATCAATCCGCTACAAGGGTGTTATTTGCGACCGCTGCGGTGTGGAAGTGACTCACTTCAAGGTAAGGCGTGAACGTATGGGCCATATCGAGCTGGCGTCGCCGGTTTCTCACATCTGGTACTATAGATCTGTACCGTCCCGTATGGGCCTTTTGCTTGATCTGAGCATAGCTGCCTTGAGATCCATCCTCTACTACGAGAAATATATTGTCATCGATCCGGGAGATACGGATCTTAAGAAAATGGAGCTTCTCACTGAGGAAGATTATATGGAAGCTCAGGAAAGATATGGGGTGGCTTTCACAGCCGGTATAGGAGCGGAAGCCGTTCACGCTCTCCTGGAATCGTTGGACCTCGATGCACTTACCGCCGAGTTGAGATTGAAGATGATGGAAAAAGGCAAAAAGGCTGATAAGCGCCTTCTCAAGCGGCTCGAAATAGTAGAGAATTTCAGAGATTCCACTAACCGTCCGAAGTGGATGATTTTGAGTGTGGTCCCCGTTATACCACCGGAATTGAGACCGATGGTTCAACTGGATGGTGGACGCTTCGCCACCTCAGATTTGAACGACCTTTACAGGAGGGTGATCAATAGGAACAACCGCCTGAAGAGGCTTCAGATGTTAAACGCACCGGATATAATCATTCGGAACGAGAAGAGGATGCTTCAGGAGGCTGTGGATGCTCTTTTCGATAACTCAAAGAAGAAAAGGGTTGTCAAAGGCGCCTCAAATCGTCCCCTCAAGTCTCTTTCAGATATGCTGAAAGGCAAACAGGGAAGATTCAGGCAAAATCTGCTTGGTAAAAGAGTTGACTATTCCGGCCGTTCTGTGATTGTCGTCGGTCCTGAGCTCAAGCTGCACCAATGCGGTCTTCCTACCAAGATGGCGCTGGAGCTGTACAAGCCGTTTATAATGAAAAAACTGGTGGAATCCGATGTAGTCTATAATATTAAAAAGGCGAAGAGTCTCGTTGAAGAGGAAGCCCCGGAAGTCTATGCGGTCCTGGACGAAGTTGTGTCTGAACATCCCCTGCTTCTCAACAGGGCGCCTACTCTTCACCGGTTGGGCATACAGGCCTTTGAACCGGTGCTCGTGGAAGGAAAAGCGATAAAGCTTCATCCTCTCGTCTGTCACGCGTTTAATGCTGACTTTGACGGCGACCAGATGGCGGTGCATATTCCTCTCACCCAGGCAGCACAGATTGAATGCTGGACTCTGATGCTTTCAAGCAAAAACCTTTTGGATCCGGCAAACGGGACACCGATTACCATTCCCACCCAGGATATGGTTCTTGGCATTAACTATCTGACAAAGCAGAGGAAGGGCGCAAAGGGAGAAGGCAAGTATTTTTCGTCGATAAATGAGGTTCTTTTAGCTTTAGATAACAAGGATGTTGATTACCAGTCCTTGATTAAAGTAAAAGTGAACGGCGAATATTTAGAAACGACTCCGGGAAGGGTTATCTTCAACGAGGAGATGCCGAAGGAAATCGATTATATCAACGAGTCCCTCGGCGAGTCCGAACTGCGGGAACTGATTTCCCGCTGTTACTTTGAGTATGATCCTTATGTAACGGTGAGTATGTTGGATTCCATTAAGGATCTGGGATTCAAATTCGCAACCCTCTTCGGAGCTACGATTGGAATGGACGATGTCATTGTGCCGGCGGCGAAGAAAAAGCTTATTTCTCAAGCCAACAAACAGGTCGAAGAGATACAAGGTCAATATCTGCAGGGACATATTACGAATGAAGAACGCTACAATAGAGTCGTGGAAGTATGGACTACAACTAATGAAAACCTCACCAACGAGCTGATGAAAGAGCTGGAAGCGGATAATGAGGGTTTCAATCCTGTACATATGATGGCTAATTCCGGCGCCCGGGGAAGCCGAAGCCAGATCAGGCAGCTGGGCGGAATGCGCGGTCTTATGGCCAAACCTTCGGGAGATATAATTGAGCTTCCCATCAGATCGAGTTTTAAAGAGGGACTCTCTGTTATAGAGTTTTTCATTTCTACTAACGGCGCTCGAAAAGGTCTTGCCGATACAGCTTTAAAAACGGCGGATGCGGGCTACCTTACACGTAGGCTGGTAGACATAGCCCAGGACGTAGTGATTAACGAAGAGGACTGCGGTACGATAAACGGCATTGAAAGGAGTGCGATAAAAGACGGCGAAGAGGTTGTCGAGTACCTGAAAGACAGAATCGTCGGGCGTTTCACCCTGGAAAGGGTAAAACATCCTATTACAGGAGAGATTATAATCAATGTCAACGAGGAGATCACCGAGGGACTGGCGCAAAAAATAGAAGACGCGGGTGTGGAAAGCGTAAGAATTAGAACCGGGCTTACCTGCGAGGCCAAACACGGGGTCTGCGTAAGGTGCTATGGCCGTAATCTGGCAACGGGCAGGCGAGTGCAGATAGGTGAAGCTGTAGGAATTATCGCGGCTCAATCAATAGGACAACCGGGTACGCAGCTCACCATGCGGACCTTCCACATAGGTGGTACAGCAACAAAGATCAGCGAAGAAAATCGCGTATATCTGAAATATCCCGTTATCATCCAGAAGGTTACAGGTAACACGGTAACCAGAGAAAACGGCAACCTTCTGTTTACGAGAAAGGGAAGGCTCACAGCAGCAAGAATCATACAGGATTTGGAAATTGAAAAGGGTGACAAGCTGCTTGTAAAAGACGGTCAGAAAGTCCTTCGGGACGACCCGATTATACAGAGGAAAGGAGAAAACATTACTTCCTCTGATATCGCTTATGTTTTAATGAAGCCAAAAATGCTTCTGTTGGTTGCCCAGGATCAACAGGTGGAAATTCGAAACGGCTCAGAGCTTATTGTCAAATCCGGCGATATCGTTCGCGCGGAAGAAACGATAGCTTTCTTCGATCCCTTCAGCGAGCCTATTATTTCCGAAACGGATGGAGAGGTCCATTTCGAGG
>CBDUZM010000440.1:0-3345 GCA_965371685.1 uncultured Spirochaetaceae bacterium
AGGAAGTCCTCCGGCGTGACATCGGCCCCTTTGATCTTTCCCGGGAAGGACTCCGCGTGTCCCTCACGCACACCGGCAGACAGCACTGGTGTAGAAGCCCGCACTAATTACCCCCTTATTCCCTCACTCTTTTTTAGATTCCGAAGGCATAAAATTGATAAATTCCCGCACTTCATTACTTTTTTTTCCTTCCCGAATTATTCTTAACGGTCAAAAAGCGGGAAAGGAATCCCACTTGAATACTGTATATCCAGTCTATCTTGGACCTTTCATCATCAGGCAAACTAGAACTGTAAAGCTTTTTCATGCAACCACTTTTCGTAGGAATTGTCTATAACCTCGATTGTGTTGATCATGACACTGTTGCAAAGAGCATCAAGCTCTTCGCCCAGCTTCTGTACCAGCCGGTCTGCATGGTAAACGGACATGTGAGAAGGGAAAGGGGAAGACATCCCTTCAGCAGTTTCCATGAATGAGGAGATTGCCCAATCGCACAGGTAGGTTATTCGGTCGAGAAAGTTGCCTATCAAGTTCAATAATTTCTTTAGCTCTGATAGAGCTTCCTGGGGCAGCTTTGGGATAAAGGTGAGGATCTTTTCCCGCAGCATTTGGTCATCAGTTTGAAAGAGAAGGCCAGGCTGGTTTGCAAGATTAAATCCTGCTCCTTCCAGATAGCAAGCCAGGTAATACCATATTGATTCTTCCCGGCATGAGTATTTTCGGCAATACTCAAGAACCCGATCTCTGCCGGATTCCCCATCGAAAGCGCTTGAGATTTCTTTTAAAAGTTCCAAACAATCCTGCATTTCTTTAGCCTTTTCTGCACAATATGCTGTGTATTCAGCTTCTTGATTTTTCATTGTCCTTCCTCCTGCTTGCTATAGCTTATCGTTCAATCACTGACTGAACATGTTCGACTTCCACCTGGGGAGATTTGGCAAGAAACGCCTTTACCATTGCTGCCTGAGCTATAGTATTGATATTACGCATAATCCCTCCTGATGCCTGATGTGTGAGAGCCATGGCGTTTTTAGTGAACAGGGTGGAAGAGCCTCCGACTTGATTGATCCTTTGTTCGATGTAGGAGCAGCTCTCCTCTTTTGCCAGATTGACCAGATGAATGGTGAAGGTAATGGAATTAGCCAGTGGCTCAAGCACAGAGAGGCCGAACTTTCTGGTTAGTGTCTCCTGGCCGCACAGTAATACTGTTAAGGCGTTGTAGGAATCTATCTCAAAGTTGGTCAGAAGGCGGATTTCCTGCAGGATCTCTGTGCACAAAAGATGTGCGTCGTCGATTGCCAGAACCGGGTGAATGCCGCTGGATCGATTAAGAGAGAGGATTCTTTCTTTGACCGATAGAAACATAGCCGCCCGCTGGCGCTTTGCCTCCAGACCAAAGCCGGCACACAGATGGCTGTAGAACTCAAGGATTCCAATCGAGCTATGGCAGATGTATACCAGCTTGTTCAAACCGGGATTCAGATCAGAATCGAGCAGGCGGATGATACAGCTCTTCCCGGCGCCTGATTCACCGATTAATACTCCAATTCCCCTGGTTTCCACCAGAAGACGAGAAGTTCTCACCGCTTTCAAAACGGTTGGTAGATGCAGAAGCTTTTCTACCAGTATTTCCTTGGTGAAGGGCAAAGCGCTCAGGTTGAAATAGCTTAACAGTTCCTTATTCATCTTCTCCTCCTTTTCCACCAAGAGGATCAATCTGTGAAGCGGATAAAGCCGCTTGCACAGGAGATCTGGGTGGTTTAGGTGTATTTGGTTTTGGATTGGCTAAAGAGCTCTCCGGCGGATCATCTTTGATGTCCACCGATCCGTTGCTGGTGGCATTTCTTTTGACTTTGGTGTTGGCATAGCTGTCTACGATCCTCGCATCACCGTAGGATTGTCCTTCATACCATACCTGAAGGCGCCCGGAAGGCTTGTTTGGATCAAAGAGAATCTTGACCCGCTTTCCGATCATGCTGGAAGCCACTTCATAGAGAGTGCCGTTTAGCGTCAGTGTGCTGTCCTTGTACACCTTGCGGCTCTCCTCATGAAGGAAAACCTGCTCCAAGTCGAGGCTCGGATCCATATGCACGATATATTTTGCCTTCTCTAACCAGGCATCTAAAGGTGTTTTACCGCCCAAACCCCTGTGCGGGGTCCGATGGTACTCGCTTTCAACCCAGCTGCGGAAACGGGCGTTTAGATCCCCCAACCCCTTGATGGACTCTTTGTCCAGAGGACGAACAAATTGTTCTCGTGCGCTTCGATAGAATCTTTCCTGCTTACCCCGGCCTTGGGGTCTGCGGACCGTTGAGTGAGCGATTACGATACCCAGAATGTTCAGGATCCTCTTCGTCTGCCGGGAGACAAAGGGAGAGCCGTGGTCCACGTAGAGCATCACGATTCTCCCGTGTGCTTTTAAAATATGTTTTATGCCTGCTTCAAAGTCTACCGATCTCTCGGCGAAAGAGAAGTTGGCATACAAGATCCTGCGGGTGGCATCGTCCAGAAAGGTCATGAGAATAGCCTTACGCTTCTTTCCTTTTCCATCCGGAACCAGGAAACCATGCATATCATCGGCCTGAACACATTCCAGGGGGTAAAAGAAATCAAACTTCAGGTTCTTCTCTGCCGATACCTTCTGCTTCCGGCTCTCTCGATCCATCCCTAAGGCAAGAACCAGGCGGGAGAGGGATGATGTGGAAAGCCTGGAAGTAATCTTGCCTTCCTCCTGGAGCTTTTTCAGGCACGCTGTGGCTGTCAGCTCAGGTTTCTTTTCCAGACACTTCACCAATTCAGTCACCTCCTCCGCTTTCAGGCTCCGGCAGCTCCCGCAGTCGCTTCGCCCTTTTGGCAGAAGGCCTTCTATGCCGTATTTACGATAGCTCTTCAACCAGTTCTTGATGCAGGCTTCGGTAATGCTCGTTTTCTTTGAGTAAGGAATATCGTGTTCCCTTTCTACCTTCTCCGTGATCAATCGCCTCACATCTCCCCAGGCAAGATATTGGTTGGCAAGCTCGGCAATCACTCCGTAACGGAACTCCTGAATCGCGGCAGATTTCTTCTCTCGTTCTTCACTCATAATCTGTTTTCCTCCTCATAAACTACCTATGAGGAATATATTTCTACATTCTTCTGCGGGGTAGACCCACATTTTGTGAAATTATCCTTCCCGCTTTCTGGACACGAAATATCAAGATCGAAGCGCGGGAGAAACATACCGCATTCACCCCATGCTCCAGGCAAAAACAGTTCAGCGAATACAACGGCCTTTCAGGCTCATAGACTACAGACCTTACCCACTGCATGCCGGCTAAAACAGGATCCCCTGCGTTGGGGAACAAT
>CBDUZM010000441.1:0-3333 GCA_965371685.1 uncultured Spirochaetaceae bacterium
CTCTCTTGTCGAGGCCCGCTTCGTCGAGGTATTTATTGGCCTTAGCTACCTCGTATTCAATAGCCAGATTGGCGTACTCTTCATCGTAGAAGGGAGAGCCCTCATGAGGAGAACACTGGCGCGGGAAGGTTGTTCCCGAATAAACAAGCTGATTGATTTCTTCCCTGTTAATAGCGTGGGATAAACCGAATTTAAAAGCCGGGGTATTGTAAAGCTTGTTTTTTACCGGGTCGGGATGATTATGGTTTACCATTACAACAGCGGAGTTCATCAGCGCGGGTTTGTGCACGGCAAAATGATACCCGCCCTTTGCCTTGTTTTCCGCAAGAACAGTGTAGTTTGTCATTACATTGATGTTGTAGTCGATAAGGTCATAATCGCCGTTTAAAGTATTTATCAGCGCCACGTCGACATTGGCGACTGCATCGAATGTCACCCTGTCGATATAGGGAAGCTGCCTTCCTTCGGTATCCACTTTCCAGTAATAAGGATTTCTTTCCAGCTCAATTCTCTGAGCGTCCTTCGGACTTTCCGTTACTACCAGCCAGGGATTCAGACAGGGAACCTCAGGATGATATTTCCATTGAGTAATGTCGCTGTAATACTTATACCAGTTATCAAAACCGGCATCTTTCGCCTGCTTGTCGACTATTGCACGGTCCGTGTATTTTGGATCGAACTGTTTGCAGTAATGGGCGGGTCTGAAAAGGTACCACATACTGACACATGCAAGCCGCTGGACAAAAGAACCGTAAGGCACTTCAAAGGTAAGCCTTATTGTGTAGTCATCGATCTTTTCGCAAATCGGTGCTTTTCCGCCGGATTTCACATAGCCGCTGTGATTTACCGTCTTTTTGATGTCATCGGTATACTCGCGCCACCCCCACTGGTACATCCAGTCGTCCGCCGTTAGAGGATGACCGTCCGACCATTTCATTCCCTCTCTCATGTGGAAGGTGAATACGGTTTCCTCCGCATTTACATCCCAGGATTCAAATATGTTGGGAAGCGCTTCGGCAAAACCCGTCTCGGGACCCCATCTCAAGGGTTCTTCATAAGCGGTGCACCTGTCCATCGCGGAGAAGTTACCGGGCGTCATAAAAAGGCGCAGTGTTCCGCCGTACTTACCGAGTGACTCGTTGACTTCAACGACTACCGGGTTTTCAGGAAGCCTGTCCTTCAGCTTCGGAATCGTTCCGGCCTGTACCATTTCGGCAAGCGCAGGTGCTTCCTTCAGTGACAAGTCAACGCCTGACGGTACCGGTTGAGCCGGCGTCCCACCACCTCTGGCAAAGGCGAATGCCGCCGTTACCAATAAAACCATTAACACGCAAAGAATTTTCTTCATTCTTTACTCCTTTCTGTAAGATTTTTTTTCACACTTTTTTTACCTGGTTTCTTCGAGTTTATTCATCACCTCCTTTCATCTTTTTTTGCAGTTTGAAGTTCATATATAGCAGGCTTCATTTTTTTCTATTATTTTCCAGGAAAGAATAAATGTCTTCTACTATTTAAACCTCTTTTTGTACTATCTCAACATTCGGTTGACTATTCTCGAAAATCAAGATCAATAATCAGGTGAGGGAGATGCATATGAAACATGAGGTGTTCGATTCGTTGAGCTGGCTCTTCAGCGACAGCATACCGGGAGAGAAACCGCTGAGATCGGCCTCCCTGATTGCCCCGCGGGGAGGCAGGCCGGGATTCCAGGTGCTTCTCGACAGGGTACCCCCGGGGACAAAGGTCCGCTTCGACTCTGATGGTCTTTCCGGCGAGGAAGGCCGGCGAATCCGGTCCATTTCCGGCAGTCTGCTGCACAGCGTTCCCGTAGAGTACAACACGGGAAAGGACGGCTTTACAGCCCGAAACAGACCGGCCGCCAAAGGTGTTTCGCGAAAAGCCCCCTTCCGCTGCTTTGACGTGATAGAGCCGATAACGGAAAGCACATATATCTGGGAGAATGACCCTCCCGCATTTTATGTCTCGGTGGATGTCCCCCGTTCCGCACAGCCGGGGCAGTATTCAGGCAGGATTGAGATCACAGTAGGCGAGAGCAGTGTCAAGGTTCCCGTCAAACTGGAAGTAGCCGCTGTACGCCTGCCCGCCAGGTCCGCCCTCTCGCTTACCACATGGTTCAGCACGGACCCCATGGCTTATTACCACGGGCTGGCGCCGGGGAGCCTCGCACACCTGCGAATGATCCGCAAGTACGCCAACCTTATGGCAGCGTACCACCAGGATACCTTCCGGGTTCCTCTCAACCTGGTCACCATCGAAAAGACAGCAGACAGAGAGTGGTCCTTCAATTTCAAACCCATAGAACCCCTCATGCACACAATGATAGATGCGGGAATGACACGTATTGAAGGCGGCCACCTTGGCGGCTGCATCCGGTGGGGCATGCCGGAGATGTATATCGGTGTCTCGGAGGAAATGCGGGAGCGCAGGGTCCGCCTCTCCTCGACTGAAGCACAGGCTTTTTACGCCCGGTTCCTTCCCGCATGGCGTTCTTTCCTTGTGAAGCGCGGGTGGTACGGCATGCTCTGCCAGCATATCGCAGACGAGCCTACCGAAGGCGCCCTCTGCGACTACACTGCAGCGGCCTGTGCCGTGCGCAAGTATCTGCCGGGGATTCCCATCATCGACGCAGTCGAGTTCCCCCACCTCGGCGCAGGCGTGGACTGGTGGGTGCCCAAAATCGATCACTACGAGAGGGACAGAGCAGACTACGAGATGCACCGTTCCCACGGCGACCGGATATGGTGCTACACCTGCTGCAAGCCCGGAGGACGTTTCATGAACCGTCTCCTCGATTTCCCCCTTCTCAGGACAAGGCTCCTGGCATGGGGATGCGCCAAATATGATATATCGGGATACCTGCACTGGGCACTGAACAGCTGGGACCGGGACCGATCGCCCTTTGAACACTCGGTCAAGGTAAAGGCGACCCGCGAGCCCGACGGCACCCGCAACGACATTCCCGCCGGCGACAAACATATTATCTACCCGGGATCGGACGGACCGTGGAGCTCGATAAGGTTTGAAGCGCAGAGGGAAGGCTGGGAAGACCATGCTCTTCTCATGGCGGCCAGAAAACAGTTGAGCAGTGAGAGGTTCGATACGCTGGTCTCCAGGACCGTACGCAGCTTCTCCGATTTCACGGACGATCCCGCGTTGTTCCGAAGGCAGTACCGGGCGCTGATTAAGCTGATTTCCAGGTAATCAGCTTATAACAACATACTCTCCGCGCCTTTCAAACTCTATCTGCTTTTTGTTAAGAATTACCTTATTTGCTTCAGGAGCGTAAATCGCGGCTTCTTTCAATCCTTCCGA
>CBDUZM010000442.1:0-3330 GCA_965371685.1 uncultured Spirochaetaceae bacterium
TGTTAATTGAGTATACTTATCACTTTCCCCACACAACCCCAACGGATCTATAAAATTAACCGGGTTATTGCTAACATATACATACCAGTTGTGCTGATCCCTGATCGGATCCAGGGTGGTGAATCTTCCCAGGGTCTGCTTGTAATCCCTTCTTCCGTAATCGTAGAGGGCGGCGACAGCGGGGTCAAAGCGTTTACCGTTGTAGCCAAACTGCATTTAAGACTCCTCAGAGCTTCAGGCAAAGAACAACGGAATCGCCGGTAAAGCGCACATTGACTTTCGACCGCCCACTGTACACATCATTACGCTCCGGATTACCCAGATGCAAAATTGGAACGAGAAAACCCGACAGAGACCCCAGGCAGGCGCCGGCGAGAACATCCGATATGAAGTGATTGCCCGAAAGCACACGGAACGCGGCGGTTGTCGAGGCCAGGCCGAAGGAGAGGATCGAGACGGGGACTTTCCATTTCGAATCCGGATTAAGTATCCGGAATACGTATGAAGCAAAAGAGGCGCCTGTAAAAGCCATGGTCGTATGTCCCGAGGGAAAGGATAAATAGCGGTCTCTATCCGCCGCCAATTCCGCAGGGACGCTCTCCTGATACATGTAAGGCCGGTATCTCTTTATCAACCCTTTCAGAATGTCCTTCGCGCCGAGGGAGAAGAAAACAGATTCCAGGTACATAGTTGTTATGGACAAAATCGATGACCGCGACCGGGATACAAATGTCAGCACCGGCGCCAGGGATGCCAGTAATTGGGTTACATCGCTCACAGTGCCAAGTGATTTGGAGTATTCAAAAATTGCCAGCCTGTCGACCGGATTGATTCCTACAACCGGCGGGAAAAAAGCCGGCGGTTTCGATGTATATACAATCACTTCCCCGGCTATGAAAACTGACACAGCGATCCCGGCTGCTGCCGCGTCTCCCGCAGTTGACAGATTAAACTCCTCTGAGTGGGCGCCGTGCAGCATCAGCATCAACGAAAATAATGCAAGTAGTTTGCTTCTCACTTAGCCTGACCCACCTAATTCGCCGTTAAAAGCTTCCGGCCTCTCGCAGCGGCTTTCCAGCTCGATATATTTTTTCTTTTCAGAAGATTCCTGAAAGGCGCCCATAATTTCGAGAACATGGAAGGCCATCTCCCCGCTGGCACGGTGCGGCCGTCGTAAAAGTACCGCTTGCGCCATCTCGGCCGCGCCGAGACCCCTGCTGATCTCCGCATATCCCTCACAAAGGGGAATCTCCCTCCACTCTTCTCTCTTCCTCTTAAGACGCACGGGTCCACTGAAGCTATTCGGATCGGGTACGCTCAGAGTCCCCTCGGTCCCGTAGATCTCAATGCACGGCAGCTCAGCGCCCCAGACATCAAAACTCATCACCATTGTCCCCAGGGCGCCGTTTTCGAATTCCAGGCTGCCCGTGTAGTGCGTCGGCGTCTCCACAGAAATTACAGTTCCCTTCTTAGGCTCACTGGTGATCGTACGGGCCTCGAACGCTTTGGATGTCATGGACGCAACGCGGCTTACAGGACCTATCAGGACGACGAGGGCTGTCAGGTAGTAAGGACCCATGTCGAAGAGAGGACCACCGCCCGGCTTGTAGTAGAACTCGGGATCAGGGTGCCAGCTTTCATGACCGTGCCCGACCATGAAGGCCGATGCTCCGACGGGACGCCCTATGGCGCCCTCATCGATGAGTTTCCGGCAGGTCTGTATTCCGGCGCCCAGGAAGGTATCGGGGGCGCAGCCCAGACGCAGTCCCTTTTTTTTCGCCAGGTCCAGGAGGGTTTTCCCTTCCCGCACATTCAGACAGAGAGGTTTTTCCACGTAGGCATGTTTTCCGGCTTCAAGAATGTCGCGGCAGACGGGAAAATGTGCCTGCGGAGTGGTAAGGTTTACGACCAGCTGTATATCAGGATCCAATAACAGCTCTTCGGGATGAAGGACTTCGATTCCATATTCCCCGGCCCTGAGACGCGCCTTTCCTTCATCCAGATCGGCACAACCCGCTACATCTAAAAAATCAAATTCCCCCGTCAATTTCTCGAGGTAGCTAGAGCTGATATTGCCGCATCCGATAACGGCTGTCTTTATCTTTTTCATGATTTTGCCCCCCGAATCACCGCATCGCCCAGATCATGCCTCTCTGCACAAACTCCTTTGCCTCGGGCACGTCAAAATCTTTCCTCACGTGCCCAAGGGAGCAGTAAAAAACTTTTCCTCTGCCGTAATTCCGCTTCCACGCAACGGGTATTACGGTCCCCCCTATCCAGGGGGCGCCGCCGTATTCACCGCTGAATGTGGTGGCTGCCAGCACACGGTTACCCGGATCCACATGCATGTAATACTGCTCGGAGTGCCTGCTAAAATCCTTCAGACCGCGTGTTACGGGGTCATCATGGTCCACGATGTTTACCTCATAGTCGATAATCCCCCCCGGGTGAACGACCCACTGTCCCCCGACCATAAACTGGTATTCCGTGTTGTCCCTGAACGAGTCCGCCATTCCTCCGTGCCACCCGGCGATGCCGACGCCGCTTTTAACGGCATTCAGCAGCCCTTTCGACTGCTCGGCAGTTATAGCGCTCATGGTCCAGCAGGGCACTATCAGATCGAAGGAAAACAATCTATTTATGTCCAGAAAACAGTCCAGATTATCCGTTACCTCGACGTCATATCCTTCGCCTTCTAGCCATTCGGCAAAAAACGCCGTGCACTGCCCGGGCTCGTGTCCTTCCCAACCGCCCCATGTCATGAGTATCTTCTTCATTTTTTCTCCTACCCTTTCTGCAAGATATGCAGGAAAGCTTCCATATAACCTTCCAAATAGTCAAGATGCACCGGCGAGACGGGCTTGAAATCGATATCGAGAAGGTCCTTCACATCCCGCGGTTCCAACCTTTCCACCGCCAGCTTGCCCAATATGGCTGCGCCGAATGCAGTGGCCTCCTTCATGCTGGTCAAACACAATCTCGAATCAGGAAAGAGGGCTGCGAGCAGAGCTATATAGGATTTGTTCTTTCGAAATCCCCCTTCCACAAAGAGAGACATGGAAGGTTGGAAACCGGCTCTCTCCAGCGCAACCTTTGTCTGAATCGCCAGCGAAAGCTCGAGAACGGCTAACGATGTCTTAGAATCTTTGAAAAACTCGGGTATCCTTTTACCAGTGCGGATATCTTCAAGAGGGAATACCACTCCATCTTCAACGGCTCTCGGCAGTGAATAGGGAAACTGGCCTGTTCCTCTGAAAACAGTGGGTAGAATAAAGAATCGTTTTTCCTCGAGCAGGCGCTTGTATAACTTTGCGTCGAAACTGGTATCCG
>CBDUZM010000443.1:0-3318 GCA_965371685.1 uncultured Spirochaetaceae bacterium
CGGGAAAACCGTTTCCCCGTGCCTGTGCTTCTCAAAACAATCGTGCATTAATTCGTGGAAGGTCTAGTCAGAGCCATAATTGCCAAACTCACGCCAGGCATCAATAAGGGCGAGATTACACTCGATACTTTTTATGCACTGCTCTCTTGATTTACCATTTCCGACCGCTCCCCCGGTTGTTTTCAAGCTGAATCCGCCTCCGGGCGCTCCTGCTTTTATTGCATTTTTAACAAGTTCCCGCACTTCATCAGGGCCGACATTGTCAAAGTAGAATGTTTGACTGGGGACATTCCCGGATAATAACATTCTGTGACCGACACGCTTTTTTGCATCTTCGAGAATATTATCACCAAAAGGGGGAGGCTCCAGGGGTTCCAGAGCATCAATGCCCATATCAGCAAATAGTTCCAGAAAATTCCCACTGTTTCCGTGGCAGTGTGCTCGATGCCTTCCGCCGATTTCATGAATAGAATCATTTACTTTTTTATCAAACGGAAACACAAATTTTTCAAAATGATATTTTCCCATCCACGGTGGGATTAACATTTCCAGGGCATATGTTATAAATATTGGAGGATCGATAAACGGCTTATCAGAAATTGACAAAATTGAATCCGAGATTTGGTCATTACAATTCTTAAGAAACTTCATGGTAAGCGCTTCTTCTGATAACATCCACATATATACTTCTTCAAGGTTGCTGTTTCTTACCAACACCCCTAAAGGGTGCAGCAGGCCTGTACATGCCAAACCCCGGTTACCTACCTCAAGACATCCCTCATTATATTGCTCAAGGTGGAAAGGACGTACTCTTCTTTCAGCTTCCGCAATCAACCTGAAGTCATCAACAGTATCGATATATCTCTTTTCCCAGTAAAAATCACCTTTATCCATATCATCGTAATTTTGTTTTATAACAGCGGTAAAATCGCCTACCTGTGTGGATTGAGTTCGAAGTATCCGCTTAAAATCGTCAGGGACATCTTCAATTACTTCTTCACTGTAGACCGAATCAAGCCCTAGGAAACCCCAGTCAAAGCCGTCAACACCTCTGAAGTTATCAGCTTCATTCTCCTGAAAATCACGAATCTTATCTGAACCAGGCAGGCCGTCCGCAGAAGTATAATGATAAATCTCTATCGGCACTCTATCCGGTTCTTTAAAATTCCATGTTCTCAGCATTCTGCTTTTAGAATCCATTGTTTTTTCCCAAAATCTTCATATCTGCCCTGGAGAAGTATCGGTAGGCCTTCTCACTATACTTCTTTTCCAACTATCGAACATAGCCATTGAACGCTTTTAACGTGGATTTACCGCCGATTTTTAGAACTATTAAACATCTTGCAATATTACAAAATTTGACAAATAATTCAATGTTAGAAAAGCAATCGGTAAAACCTTGATCTGGATCAAGGTTTCGCTCCCTGGATATTAGGATATTTAAGTTATAAGAAGGAGAGGCAGCTCTGATAGCCGGCAGCTGCTGAATTTTATTACATTGCTAAGAGGGTGTTAAAGTGGACCATATGTTCTGTCCGGGAGCAAAGCTCCTAAGGCAACCAAAGCCGGAGATGATACCTTGCCCAACATGCGGCGAGGAAGTTGAGATATGGTCAGACGAAATCCGTGGTTTCTGCCCCAACTGCAAGAGGACTGTTATTAAGGACACAAATGCGAGCTGCCTGGACTGGTGTAGGTACGGAAAGGAATGCGTGGGCGAAGATATATATAACCAGTACATGGAGAACAGGGCCATCAGCTTGAAGCAGAAACTCATAGAAGACATGGAGAGTTATTTCGAAGGGGACAAGAGCAGAATCGAGCATGCCAAGGAGGTTCTCGAGTCTGCGACCGAGCTGCTGAAAGAGGAGCAGGCGGACTGGCATATAGTCGTGCCAGCCAGTATTCTGCATGATGTAGGAATCAAGGCTGCGGAGCAGATGTACGGCTCATCGGAGGCCCGGTACCAGGAGAAAGAGGGACCTGCTATTGCCAGAAAGATGCTTTTCAAACACGGCCTCAGGAAGGAAGATATCGACCAGGTCTGTGAAATAATAGGACATCATCACAGCCCAAAGGATGACGAAACGGCCAACTTTTCGGTAGTCTACGATGCCGACTGCCTGGTAAATCTACGGAAAAGTACTGCAGAGAAAACAAAAGAGGAGATGAAGCAAATCATCGAAAAAACCTTTCTGACACCCACCGGCAGACGTATGGCAACGAGGCTCTATGCAAAGTAGGTCTTAAGCCGGAAAGCCGGCGCTTGTTGATTAAGAATGGTCTTCTGTGCTTAAAACACCCAGGCTGACTGTATCCTTTAGCCCATAGATACGGGTTGTGCCTTCACGCGGAAGGTCTACCGGCGGCCTGTTTGTAATATTACCTGAGGAATCCATGGAGTCTTTTTCAAAATCAACTCCAGACCCGGTATATACAGGGTTGCCTGAGGCGGCTCGTTTACTCAACCATTTTTCTTCCGCTTTGGCCAGGTCGGCCGGAGACCTTTTCATGGCGTCTGAAATTACCCATACCATGGGCGGGATCATTGACCCGTACTTTATCCAGGTGAATCGTCAGTCAGCAGAGTGCTTGAATCGTTTTACCTGGCGCAGGAAAGTCCCGAAAATAAAATGTTTCGCATAGGCCGCATAAGTAAAATCACCGGTTAACTCATAAGCCAAAGCAACAAAATTCACGTGTTCGGCAGGTGTTTTATGAGACCATTGAAACCAATGGAATTCATCATCCACCGGCCATAGACACGAATATTCCGACAGATTGGTTTTCGCGTAATCCGCCGTTGTAAAATTGTCCAACAGCAAGTCCCATACGATCCAGTCTGCTTTGGCTATGATATGAGAGCGCAGAGCATTCGAGTTGAAAAGCCTGAGAGCAATGGCAAATAACCGGTACTCATCACATGCCCCGATAACATCCATAGTATCTTCAACCACCGCCTCATCTCCTCTTTCCCCGCGCGTAAACACGCTTCTCGGGTAACGTCCGGGCGCCGGAAGAGCCCTCAAGAACCAGTTAAGAGAACGCCTGGCAAGCTCACCGTATTTTTCTTCAAAAGTCGCTTGATATACTTCCAGTAAACACCAGAGAGGACCGGTAAATTTTCTATACAATGCAAGGTCAAAACAGGAAATAATACCGGCAGGCGTCTGATTGCGAATAGTCCGGTCGGCAACCTCTTTAGCCGTTTCCAGAAGCCTGCGGTTGCCTGAAGTATAATAATCAGTTAGAATTCCGGAGACCAGAGTATGGGATGGGCTGTATCCCCCGCTCCATGTATGGCAGTTATGATAGTAC
>CBDUZM010000444.1:0-3308 GCA_965371685.1 uncultured Spirochaetaceae bacterium
CGATGCCGCCTCGCTCATCTTTACTTCACATCTTCTTATACTGAAGGACCAGGTTTTTATTGATGAAATCATTTCTCTTATACAGGGAGGAGAGAACCCTCCTGATGCCTTGTTGAAGGTGTCGAAACGCTATACCGATGTTTTTGTGCACAGCAAAAATCAGTATGTTCGGGAAAAGGTACAGGATGTAGAGGATCTGGTTCTGCGGAGTATAGGGAATCTTGACAGGAGGCGCCGGGAATTGGTCTATATGAAAGGCAGGGTAGTAATCGCTCACCAGCTCTATCCCTCTGATATCCTGATGCTGTCCTCTGAGGAGGTTGCCGGTGTCGTACAGGTCAGCGGAGGGGTTACCTCCCATGTATCGATTCTGGCCCGCTCTCTTCAGATACCATTGATAATCGTCGATAAACCCGGGCTTATGGATGTACCGGCAAAAAGTAAAATTCTCATCGATGCCGACAAGGGCAATCTCTATATAAATCCCGATGCCGGCTTGATTAATCGTTTCGGATTCGGAAGAAGACACAGCCGCCACATCGATCTGAAGACCGTGGTTCTGACACCGGAAACGGTTACAAGAGACGGGGTCCGTATTCGTTTGCTTGCCAATATCAATCTTTACAACGACCTGAAACAGGCTCTGTCTTTGAATGTGGAAGGTGTGGGTCTCTACCGCACTGAATTTCCGTTTCTTATCCGGAACGATTTTCCCACGGAAGAGGAGCAGTATGTTATCTACAGGAGGATTGTGCGGGCAGCGAAAGGAAAGGAGATCGCTTTCCGCACCCTCGACATAGGCGGAGATAAAGTGCTTGCCTATTATGAAGACTACAATGAAGAAAATCCTTTCCTCGGGATGCGCTCTATTCGTTTCAGCTTGAAAAATAAAGGGATTTTCAGAAAACAAATTCGAGCCATGCTTCGAGCATGTGCAGAGGTGGAACCCAGGATTATGTTCCCCATGATTTCATCGCTGGATGAGTTCATGGAAGCGCGGACGATTCTCTACGAATGCAGAAACGAGCTGCAGAGCGAAGGTTTTATTCTTAAGCATGAACCTTCGGTAGGTATACTGTTGGAAGTTCCCTCCATTGTGGAGATCATAGACGAGCTCGCCGGGGAAGCCGATTTTTTCTCTATTGGAACCAACGATTTTGTGCAGTACATGATCGGTGTAGACCGGACCAACGAGAAGGTGGCGGATTACTATCTGCCCCATCATCCCGCTGTGCTGCGTTCTCTCAAGCGGGTTGTAGACGGTGTGCTGGAACATGGCAAAGAGATTTCAGTATGCGGTGAAATGGCTCATCAGCTTCGTTATATTCCGTTTCTTCTTGGTATTGGGATCAGAATTCTCAGTATGAACGCTGTATATCTTCCTTCGGCTCAGCAGCTCATTTCTTCACTGTCGGTTGAAGAAGCGGAGGAAACGGCTGCAGGGTTACTGGCATCCGCTTCCATATCCGAAATTGAATCTCTCTTGGGTAAACAGGAACGGTGAGGGGGAGATATTGAGAAACAATAGACCTATAATATTCAAATAAAATCTTAAGTAAAGAGAGGAAAAGAATGAGTGAGCTCAAGACACCCAGAGATGTTGTATCTCTGATTGAGAAGGAGAAGGTAGAGGTAGTCGATCTGAGATTTATGGACTTCCCGGGTCTGTGGCAGCATTTTTCGGTGCCTGCGAGAGAGGTAGACGAAGGTACCTTTGAAGCGGGTCTCGGCTTCGACGGGTCCAGTATCCGGGGATGGCAGGCTATCAACGAGTCGGATATGCTGGTCAAACCTGTGCCGGAGAGTGCCTTTATCGATCCATTTCTCGAGCACAAGACAATTGTGCTGATCTGCAACATCTGCGATCCGATTACAGGAGAGGACTATACCCGCGACCCGAGGAATATTGCGAGGAAAGCGGAGAGTTATATTGCGGCCAGCGGTGTTGCCGATGCAGCCTATATTGGGCCTGAGGCGGAGTTCTTCATTTTCGATGATATTCGCTTCGATCAGAACGAACACGAAGGCTATTACTTCATAGACTCCGCTGAAGGCCGCTGGAACACCGGGCGTATCGAATCCCCCAATCTGGGCTATAAACCTCGTTACAAGGAGGGATACTTTCCTGTTCCCCCGACAGACAGCCTTCAGGACCTACGCAGCGAGATGATGTTGACCCTGGAAAAAGTCGGTGTTCCTATTGAGTGCCAGCACCACGAGGTTGCAACGGGAGGGCAGGGGGAAATAGACATGCGCTACAGCAGCCTGCTCACGATGGCCGACAGCATACTGAAGTATAAGTACGTGATAAAGAATGTTGCCCGCAGGCACAATAAGACGGTGACTTTCATGCCCAAACCACTGTACAACGATAACGGGAGCGGCATGCACGTTCACCTGTCCTTCTGGAAAGGAGGGGAAAACCTCTTTGCAGGCGATGGCTATGCGGGAATGTCGGAAACGGCGCTTTACTCAATCGGCGGGATTCTCAAACATGCTCCATCTCTGCTCGCTTTTTCAAATCCCACTACGAACAGCTATAAACGTCTCGTTCCGGGATTTGAGGCGCCGGTAAACCTGGCCTATTCCAGCCGTAACCGCAGTGCGGCCGTGCGGATTCCCATGTACTTTGCTTCAGCCAGGTCAAAGAGGATCGAGTTCCGCTGTCCGGATCCGAGCTGCAACCCGTACCTGGCTTTCTCAGGCCTGGTCATGGCGGCTTTGGACGGGATCATCAACAAGGTTCATCCTGGCGAGCCGCTCGACAAAGATATCTACGATCTTCCCCCCGAAGAGCTGGCTAAAGTTCCCCAGACCCCCGGATCTCTGAAAGAGGCTATGAAGGCGCTGGAGAAGGATAATTCATACCTGCTCAAGGGAGATGTATTCACCCGGGACGTTATAGAGACATGGATCCGGTATAAAATGGACAACGAAGTCAATGCTCTGGCTCTTCGGCCCCATCCCTGGGAGTTTGCCATGTACTACGATATATAGAGCATTAATACGGCGGAGGATTTTGGATTTATTTGACTGCTTTGCACTAATCATGATAATGCTGTTTTACGCGGCATTTCTCTTTAGAACCCTGCAGTTGGTTCTGAGAGGAACCAATCCTATTGCTCTTGGGGTAGGAAAAACTGGTTGGCGTTCCCTGATGGAGATCTCCTTTGGCGTCTGTCTTATAATATGGACTATCGAGGTTATTGCCCATTCATCCAGGCTCGATATACACATATTCCGCGGGGCTCTGATATCACCTCTTTTCACTCTGCTCCCTCTTAGAATAACCGGGGCAGTGCTGATAG
>CBDUZM010000445.1:0-3306 GCA_965371685.1 uncultured Spirochaetaceae bacterium
ATACTCGGTTTTCGTAGAGAGGTTCTTTCTGTATCAGCTCGTTTAAATCCTTCATAAGAGGTTTTAAAATAGAGGATGCCTTATCCTTTGCGGGATTATAAGCTTCAAGGAAATCAGCGCTTTGATCGGAAAGACCTTTCTTAACGAGAGCCGCCAGCGGGGTACCGGTTTCCCGAATTGTGAGTATAAAATGTTTCGGATCGATAATGTCCGCTTCCTTTAGCAGGTAAAAGCGCGGTCTTTGCAGCTTGGGCTCCAGATCGGACAGAGTGCCGCTCAGAAGCACGAACCTTCCCCGATCCATGTCCAAGGCGCCTCCCTCCTGCAGAGACAGGTGAAGCTCTTTCAAGGTTACGGAAAAATTGACAATACGGTCGAATACCGCTTTTTCCTGCCCAAAAGCCGGAATTATGCCCAGGAAAACTAAAAAAACTATACTAAAAAGCCTTATTCTGCTATTTTTCATAATCCAATCTCCAGATTATTAATCGACAGTACACATCTTTAAAGCAATCATAAAGCCCTATCGCGATTATATCAAGGCGAAATTCCCTTACCCGCTCCCAAACCGCTGATTTTTCGAAATACCGTTTCCATTCTTTTCGCTTCTCTTCCGGACAGACACGATCTGGTCAGAATATCTCTAAAGAATACACCCATATCTTCGGGCGCCACCTGACTGAAAAAGCCAATGTTTTGTAAGGATTCAAGGATAACGGCTACCAATTTATCGAGTTTTTGCCTATTTACAGGAGTATAGCGGGGCGCCGGCGCTGAACCGGATTGACGGAAAACATGATAGGCTATGATCTGGACAGCATGAGAAAGGTTCAGAGAAGGGAAAATGGGTGACGTGGGTATGCGGACGGCTATATTACAGAAGGCTAATTCCCGATCTGTCAGGCCGGCTTCTTCGTTGCCAAAGAGAAGGGTGATCTCTCCTGTTTTAATAAGAGAAATTCTTTCAGACAGCTCCTCGGGGAGCAGAGAAAAATATTTACGCTTCTTCCCTCTTCTGCGGGTAATACCCGCAACGAGTACTGAATTCGCCACCGCTTCGTCAAGACTGTCGCAGATTACAGCCTTTTCCAGAATATCTGACGCATGAACGGCTAAAACACGGGCTAACTCATGATCAACAGGTACTCCGCCGACAATGGTAAGGTAATGAAGGCCCATACACTTCATGGCGCGGCATACCGCTCCAATGTTTCTGCTGTTCAGGGGATTCACGAGTACGATCTTGACTTTTTTATTGTTAACGGCCATGATACCGGTTTAATTATATAGGGTTATGATGCAGCGGTACAATATTTTTTTCCATATAAATTCACAATATGTGATATATTAGATATAATTACATTAGTTTGTTAGGAGGAGGAAATAATAAGGTCTATTATAAATTTTTTATTGACAAAAATGGTGTTGGTCAATAGTATATACTTTAACTGGACCTTTTTCCCATGTCCTAAGGTAATCACAGTTATAAGGTGATGAAGGGATGTTATGAATAATAATGAGATAGTACCCGGCTTTGACGATGAAAAAGACGACAGCTTAAAAATTCGCCTGCAGAAGTTTGATAATGTCGATAATTGTCTTGCCCTTTACCTTACCGGTTATATTGACACCTACAATTCAACTTACTTTCAGAAAAGGGTTAATAAAGCCATCGAAGCGGGATTTATTAAACTCATATTCCACTGTGGCGGACTGAATTATGTTTCCAGTACAGGGATTGGATCTTTTACCGCCTTTTTAAAAACCGCAAAACCCCGGGGAGGAGACCTGGTACTGCTGGAAATACAACCCAAAGTGTATGAAGTATTTCAACTTCTTGGTTTTTCCCAATTCTTCAATATCAAAGACAGCCTGGACGAAGCGGTGGGATTCTTTGAACAAAGGGGGGATGTCGGTGGTGGAGATGTTTTCCCTAAAATTTTCAAGTGCCCCATTTGCTCCAAGAAGCTGAAAGCAAGCAAGGCGGGCCGATTCCGCTGCTCTGAATGTAAGACAATTCTTGCCATTGATAATAACGGACAGGTGTTTCTCGGTTAAAAAAAACATCTCTAATGTACCGCTCTACTTTGATCGACCGCAATCTGATTATCCCGCATTTACTGATATTAAAAGCAGGAGGAAGCGATGCTTAATAAGGAAAAACTGGAAAGCTTTTTCGTGGAGTTGAACCTCTCATATGAGGAAAAGAAAAATAATTTCTGGGTTGTTTTCGGAGAAGACAAGGGTCTTGAAAACGTCGTAATCATGCTGGAAGATCCGATCGTTATCATCCGTGTAAAAGTAATGGATATGCCCAAAGAAAATCAGTGCGCCTTATACGAGGAAATTCTCCGTCTAAATGCAACCGACATGATTCACGGCGCTTATGCGCTTGAAGGAAACAGTGTAATCCTGATCAACACCCTCCTTGCCGCGACAATGGATATCGAAGAATTACAGGCTTCTATCGATGCAATTGGGTTAGCTCTGGCACAGCACTACGAGAAGTTAGCCGGGTTTAGAAAGAAAAATTGAATGGAGGTCTAATATGGGAATTTTTAAACGCTTTAAGACGGTATTAAAAGCTAATATTAACGATATGATCAGCAAAGCGGAAAATCCGGAAAAGGTTCTCAACCAGCTGATTATCGATATGAACGAACACCTTATTGACTCTAAGAAGAGCGTCGCAGCTGCAATAGCCGACGAGAAGCGTCTCGAACGGCAGGTTGATGAAAACCGGATGAAGTCGGAAGATTGGGAGAAAAAAGCCATGCTGGCGGTCAGGGCCGGCAAGGATGACCTGGCCAAAGAGGCGCTTTTAAGAAAGCAGGAATACGCCAAATACAACCAGGAGCTCAAGCCCCAATGGGAAGCTCAGCATGAATCCGTCAGCCAGCTGAAAGACAGCTTAAGGCAGCTCCAGCGTAAAATCGAGGAAGCCCGAAGAAAGAAAAATATCCTTATAGCAAGGGCCAAGAGAGCGGAAGCCCAGAAAACGATCCAGGCTACCGTGGGCTCCATCGGCGACACCTCGGCTTTCGATGCTTTCGACCGCATGGCCGCCAAGGTAGAGCAGATAGAGGCGGAAGCCGACGCCACCGCGGAACTGATTGGCATGAATTCAGAGGAAAAGAGCCTGGAAGAAGAATTCAAGCAGCTGGAATCCTCCGACGACTCGTCTGATCTTCTTCTCGATCAGTTGAAAGCAAAAATGAAAAAGATTGAAGACAAAACCTCCCAATCATCCTGATGACAAGGGATGGTTGATAAATTTCGTCTCACAGGATTATCTAAAATCGGAAA
>CBDUZM010000446.1:0-3302 GCA_965371685.1 uncultured Spirochaetaceae bacterium
GGGGAAGCGTACGAGCGGCTGTGCCAGTTCGCGCGGGGGTTTCTCATGCCCAATTACCTCTCGTCCCTCGGCGACCGGTACCAGCAGGGGCTTGGGCGGAGGAGGCAGGCCGGACGGGCGAGTCATATGTTCCAGATTGAATCGAGCCTCACAGCCACAGCATTGATAGCTGAAATGCTTATGCAGAGCCACGGCGGCCTGCTGCGTATACTGCCCGCTCTGCCCCCAGCCTGGGAATCGGGGTCAGTATCAGGACTGCACGCACGCGGCGGAATCAAGGTCTCCATCGTCTGGAGGGAGAAAAAGATCCGAAGCGTTTCTTTGACAGGCGTCTCGGACTGTACGACGCGGTTGAAGTTCTGTCTGCCCTTCGCCGGGCAGATGGTTATTGAACCGGACGGAAAGCTCCAGAATTTACCGGACTGTGACGGCATCTTAGAACTGGAAATACATCCGGGGACAACGTACCTCTTTTCAACACGGGTGAAAAACCGATGACCGAAAACGTCTTCCAGCTTGAAAACGCCATCACTAACCACCCGGGGCAGGGAACAGTGTACCTGGCCCATCCCGAGAACAGCCGGGAAGTGTCTCCGGTGCTTCTTGCTCTGCACGGCAGCGGCCGGCATGCCTTGAGCTACCGGGATATCCCTTTCTACAGAATCCAGCGCGACTGCGCACTGGACAACGGCTTCCTTTTTTTATCCCTGTCAAACGGACCGGACACGTGGGGCCTGGACGACGGTCTGGAGAACATCGTGCGCCTTTACGCCTTCATACTGCGCCGGTACAGCGTTCGCTCGAAGTGGATGCTATGGGGAACATCCGCAGGCGGAGTGTTGATGCACCGGATGGTCAGAGAACACGGTGAGATGGTGCGGGGTGTTATGGGAACCTTTCCCGTGTACGATTTGGAGGATTCATTCAGCCGCGTGTCGAGCTGCGGGAAGGCCTGGGGAGCTGGCAATCTTCGTGAGCTGCGGCAAAAGATCCACGGCAGGAACCCGCCGCAGCTTATAGATCACCTCGTTCATCATGAATATTTTCTGACCCACGGCCGGGACGATAAAGCAGTACCCCCGGAACCGCACTCCATACGATTCCGCAACGAGGCGGAAACCCTTGGGGGAAATGTGCGCCTGGTACTCGCTGAGGGAGGCCACTCCACTGACAATTACGCTTTGTATGACCGGCGGCTCATAGGTGAGTACCTGCAGCGGTGGTCGATCAGCCTTCCGGGTTGTGAGTGAAGCCGGCGTAATCTACCACTCCCACTTCAATCAGGAAGTATGGTTTATCCAGAGCCATGGCGGGGTAATATTCAACTTCTAAAACTGAAAAGACCGTGAGAAACCACGGCCTTTCTTTTAACTATTACTTTAACTATTACACAACAGATCTGGAAATCACCACCCCCACTACATAGAAAAAATAGGATCAATGTCCCTGCTTTTTTCAACCAGCAGCCGCTCTTCCTCTTCGGTTAACGGCTTGAAGCTGTCCGCAGCGTCGCACGCCCACCATAAGAGCTCGGCGTGTCCCGGACTGACCGCTGCAGTTACCGGTTTGGAAAGGGTAAAGCGAATAGCCAGCGACGCTTCCTCAGGCGTATCTACAGGCGAATACCAGGTTTTACTCCACTTTCGATCTTCATTCTCCCTCCACTTTCTCTTTGCAAGAGATTTAAGGGCAAGTATCGCCGCGCCTTTTTTCCGGGCTTCCTCTATAACCCCGGCGCCTAATCCATCCTTGAGCCAGGCAGCCCAGTTGATCGGAAAAAGAACTGAATCGAATTCGAACCGATCCATCATTAAGACAGCCGCTTTCTCCTGGTGTGAGGAGAAACCCACGTATCGGATAATTCCTTCACTCCGGGCTTTCAAAACAGTTTCCATGGCGCCGCCGGGACTGAATATCTTCTCCACATCCTCTATTTTAGAAACCGAGTGAAACTGGTAAAGGTCGAAGTGGTCCGTCCGCAGATTTGATAGAGACTGACGAAGCTCCTTTTGCGCACCTTCAGCATCTCTTTGACCGGTTTTACAGGCGAGAAAAACAGATTCGCGGTAGGGCTCAAGAGCCGGTCCAAGCCTCTCTTCCGAATCGCCATAGGACGGCGCCACGTCGAAGTAGTTTACTCCCCTTTCCACAGCCTGCGAGACCAGACGACCGGCTGTTTCAGGCTCTTCATCCCTCACTACGATACCGCCGAATCCGACGACGGAGAGCATTATATCCGTATTACCGTACTTACGTTGAAACATCGACTTTTCTCCCTCAGTTATTCGCTCTCCTCCCGTGCTGTACCATAATAATACCGATAGGTATTAAAAACAACTCATAGCTCCGATTTAACATTATTCGTTCCAATAATGTGCATACATGCCTTTTTTTTGGAACTAATATTGACAATCATGGAACATTTCAGATTTAATTGCTTTTATATAAGATAAAGACGGAGGAATGACTTATGAATAAAATGACATCTCGTCAGCGTGTATTGGCGGCACTTTCTCTAAAGCCGGTCGATTATATTCCCTGTTCGCCTTTTTTCAATCCACTTCGACACCAGCAGAGATGCGGTTACAAATGGCAGTTTCCGTGGGGACCATCACAGAGGGAAAGGATCGAATATTGTGTTGAAGAGCTCGGTGTTGATCCTGTTGTCAATATTTCTGCAGGCAGTTATTTTCCGAATACTGATGTTTCGTCACGCGTGTGGGTGGATAATTCCTCAGGGAAGACAATACTCCATAAAGTATGGAAAACTCCATCCGGTGAGCTGCATTCTTCTATCAGGTACGGCAACCTCTGGCCGCATGGGATGGACATTCCCTTTTACACCGATTTCAATGTCGGTCATGCCGTCGAACCCTGGATTACCTCAATGTCTGATCTTGAATGCCTCCGTCATATCATGCTTCCTCCCAGGACGAAAGAGCATCTAGCTCAACTTGATTTCTTTTTTGTTGAATCCAAATCTCTGGCTGATCGTCTGCAGTTAGCCACATTCGCGAGTATTGGAATGGGCTTGACCGGCGCCCAGCAACTCTTCGGAGCTGAGAAGCTCTGTCTTTTAACAATCGACCAGCCGGATCTTGTGGATGAATATCTTGAACTGGAACATCAACTCAATTTAAGCAAATTGGAAATTGCGGGTAAATTTGGAGTAGACATTATCGGTCGTAATGGATTCTACGAGACAGCGGATTTTTACAGCCCCAAAATGCTCGAACAGTTTCTGGGGAAACGTCTAAGAAAAGAAATCAATCTTGCCCATCAATCAGGCAGTATAATAGCTT
>CBDUZM010000447.1:0-3296 GCA_965371685.1 uncultured Spirochaetaceae bacterium
GTACGACGATGGTCCGTATGAATCTATCGCTTTCAGTATGAACTTGTGTTCTCCCGATACGCCTTCGCCGGACGGGTTGAAGTCAAAGCTGAAATCCCCCGTTGTCCCGTCATAGTTGATGTCGACTCCAAAGATGTTGGGACCTGAGTCGGGTTCCACATCGTAAGTCAGGTGACCTGTCGGAACTTCCACTACGCCGGTGACGGTAAATGTTACATTAGCGGCAGGGTTGGAAGTATACATGATATAATCGATGTCGACACCTATCAGGGGGCCGGTTGTTTTGTCATAGGCCGTAATGATGACCTCCGCGGTGTTCCCGTTCCAGTCGATTGCGGTGATTACGAGATACTGGGTTCCATCCAGTTGCTCCGGTCTGAGTGTATCGATGGTAAAAGAGAAAGTACCGTCACTGTTGAAATTTATATCTCCCTGGATTCTCTTGTTGAATTGTTCCTCATAGTGGAGGGATTGGACAGTGCCCCTGGTCCCCCCGGCCTGGTCTACAAAATCGAGGACTCTACCTTCGATTTCAATTTCAGACGGGTAGTAGTATTTTACATCCGGGTCCGGGCTGGTAATGGTGATAAGAGGCGAGGTGTTGTCTTCCATCTGGTTTGCCAGCATTTTGTCGATAGGATTGGGGCAGGACAGAAGAGGAATAATTAAAAGCACAACGAGAATGCCCGCAACACCCATACTGCAACAGAAAGACCGTTTTTTCTTACCGGAGATCATCGCTGCGCCTCCACCTTTGCTAATTATTATACCACATTTCTAAAAAATTACATTACGCCGCCTTGCTCGGGTGCGATTTCAATATAGGGTTTTTTTTCGCATTTGAAAGGCTCATTTGAGCGACATTTTCAAGCCGGGAGTTCCAAAAAAGCCAAAAAAAGTCTATCCTTCCCATAGAAAATAAATCCAAACTGGGAGGGATAGACCATGAAACTAAAAGAATATTTACCATTAGCAGAGATTCTTGTCAACGAACTTATCGGACAGATCGATCTTGGAGATACGAGCTTAAAAGAAGCAGAAGAGAAGATTGTAGAGTTTGTATACCGTATAGGTCATATGATGCTGGAAGAGGTTGTCCATTCAGTAGCCGAACCTACTATTGAGAACCGACTTGAGGTAGAAGGAAAAGCCGCTCGGTACAAAGACACACAGAACATGAGATTCAAGAACAGGTTTGGCAAGGAGATAATCCGCAAGCGTCGACGGTATTCTATTGAAGGGGAAGAGAAGAGTTATTTTCCTCTTGATGAGAAATTGGGGTTAGATCAATGTAGAGGTTTTTCGCCTTTGATGACCTATCCGATGTCTTTTTTTGGTGGATGTGAGCCACATGTAGGAGCGGCTAAAATGTTGAGTAAGGCGTTAGGGTTTTCGGTCAGCTCTACGGCGGAACAGAATAACACTGAGAGGACAGGAGAGAGGATTGATCATCATCCCTACAAAGCGATTTCGGTTAAGAAGCAGAGTGAAGAGTGTGATCTGATGGTGGTTGAGATAGATGGAACTATGAGTCCGCAAATCCATGAGGAGGAAGGAGTTACGGGCCACGAGAGTCTTAAGCAACCTACAGAATACAAAGAGTGTAATGTGGTTGTGATTGAAAAAGCGAATAAAGATGGTGGAATATTCGATCGATGGGTAGGCGCTCAGTATGGTCCTCGGCAAGAATTTGAAAACTATGTCAGGCAGACCGGGATACAGATGGGTCAGCTGAGAGCAAAGGAGGTGGTATTCCTCGCTGATGGCGCCAAACACAATTGGGAGATACAGCAAACAAATTTCCCGGATGCCATTCCAATTCTTGATTTCTACCATGCGATGGAGCATCTTGGTGATTTCTGCTTTCTATTTCAAAAAGCACAAAAAGGAAAACAAGCGTATGCGAAATGGCGGGATATGCTCCGGGAAGGAGATGTCTTCCAGGTACTCGAAGAGATGAGGTGCAGCAGGGATGATGATGTTAGCAATCGGGATGAGGCACAGAAACACATAAACTACTTTGAAAACAACAAGTGAAGTATGACGAATACCGGCAACGGGGATATCCAATCGGAAGTGGGATAGTGGAGGGACAGTGTAAGCTTGTCGTGTGTAAACGGTTTAAAGGAAATGGAATGCGATGGAAGAAAAAGGATAATGAGGCTGTGCTGGACGATCGGTTGGCTGTACTCAATAATACGCTGGATGGATATTTTGTACCAAAGCCCAGGGAGTTTCGATTTGTATCATAAATACCTGACTATGTCAATAAGGATTGCCCTAAAAAAAATTCCCACCCATCGAAAATGTATTAATCGAAAAAATCGACTCAAGCTTTCGGGTTTGCCCGGTGACCATTGTCAAGCCACGCCAAGACAATAATCAAGCAGATATATACTCGACAATTTTTGTCATATTAAATTACGTTTTTATTGAGACTTCAGCAGGAGCATCAAATGGCGTTAATAGCCGATTGAGAGGTTAATCTTTACGATATGATTGATCTCATCTGCTGCGCCGGGATCAAGATCCTTTTTCTGAATGAGCTCCAATACATAGCCGCCTTTGATACTGATATCTAATTTTTCGATTGGCAGTCGCAGATCCATAGTCAGCCCTAACTGCTTTACCTTTTCCAGGGTATCTTGGATGAGAAAACTGGACAGTCCTGTATAGGTCTGTGTTCCGTCAGGGAGCCTGCTGTCATCGAAAATAGATCCATCCCCGTCGACGGAACCTTCGCCGTAGTCCGAACCGTTCCCGTGCCTTATGCTCTTTGCCCATACTTCAAACTGCATCCAGTGGAGGGGCATTATATACATACGAAAGCTCAATTGATCGGAATTGGGCTCGAGTACGCTTCCCAGGTGCTTCCCGAGATGCGTATATTGCAGATACTTGATCATCTGGCAGCTTGAGTGCGTATACATGTAAGGCGTCAACATCAGGTAACTCAAGCTTATCCTGTTGAGGAGTTTCAGCGGGGCGATCCATGAAATCCCTGTTTGCAGGGCGATTTTATTCCCATTACAGTTGAAATTGAGCTTTACCAGTTCGGGACCGTTAAGGTCGTCGACATACAGGAGGAAATTATAACGGAAACCATATGGCAGAGAGATTTGAGCTGTAACCCCGATAAAAGCGTTGTCCCACTCTCCGATGTATGCCGGCATGTACAACGGGAAAAAAGGCAAAGGAACGAACTAAACCGGGGATATTCTCCTGCCGAAGATCGTCGATTGAAAAAATCCCACATTCAGCCAGTCGAACGGATAGATATTTGTGGAATGAAGTAT
>CBDUZM010000448.1:0-3291 GCA_965371685.1 uncultured Spirochaetaceae bacterium
CCGCTATCGGCTATCATATCCGAAAATCTTATTAAAAAAACAAGATTTTCGGATATGATATTACAATAAAGTCTCGCCATTCTGATCTAAACTCCCGGAAAAAGCAATAGGTTCCGGGACGAATATACACTACCTTGACCGGCAAGCATCACGCTTCTACAATGATAATATGATCGATTTTTTTCGGGATCAAAAAGAAACGATTCAGCAGCACCTTTCCCTTTACCTCTCGCAAAAAGCGGAAGAGCTGTCCCCGATTAACTCATGGGGGAGGGACGTCTGCAGCCGGTTGAACGACTTTGCGTGTAAGGGCAAGATGATCCGGGGAGGTCTGGTCCTGCTGTCACATTCCATGGGAAGGAAACCGGCGCCGTATGCTTCAGCCGTGCAAACCGCCGCCGCCGTAGAGCTCTTTCAATCCTCTTTCCTCATTCACGACGACATCATGGATCAGGATACGGTCCGCCGAGGATTTCCTTCGATCTACCGCCAGTATCAGAAGCTTGGGGAAAAAGAGCGTTTTCCGAGATTCGCCCGTTTCGGTGAATCCATGGGTGTATGCGCCGGCGATCTTGCCTTCTTTCTTGCCTTCGACATTCTCAACAGCCTGAGTGTATCTGAAACGAAACTTAAAAAAATTCTTGATTTGTGCATAAAGGAGATAACATCCACCTGTATTGCCCAGATGCAGGATGTATACTGGGGGCACACGGATTGGGGCCGAACGGATCGAAAAGTGAAAGCAGAAGAGGTATACTCCCTCTATCTCCATAAGACGGGGCGTTATACCTTTTCACTGCCTCTCATGGCGGGAGCTATTCTTGCCGGCCTCTCCGAACCGGTAATTCATACACTCGAAAGGATCGGAGAACATCTTGGAATTCTGTTTCAGCTGAAAGACGATGAGCTGGGCCTCTTCGGCACTGAAAAAGAGATCGGCAAGCCCGTGGGATCGGACATTAAGGAAGGGAAAAAAACTCTCTTTATCGCCCTTCTTCACGAGAGAGCCACCGGCAGGCATATAGATAGGATTAACAAGATCCTTAGAAAAAGACGCCTCAGCTCTCCGGACCTGGATTACATTCGCAGGCTTGTAGAAAAGCTCGGTATAAGAATGGAGGCTCACCGGAAAGCCTCCGAGCTTGCAGAAAAGGCGGAAGAAGAGATGCAAAGGCTTAAAAACATACGGGAAGAATCACTCCAGGTCCTCTTAGAACTGATAAAATACAATTTGGAGAGAACGAGCTGAACGCCTGATCAGGCTTACAGGGCCCTGGTCAGGATCTTGTTCAGTCGTTTGGCAAAGTCTGCGGGGTTTTTCAACTGCGCTCCTTCGATCAGAAGCGCCTGCTCCAGCAGAAGCCAGCTTACGTCCCTTATCATTCCCTTGTCTTCGCTCTCGTTCAGCTTGGTGATAATCCTGTGTTTGGGATTTATTTCAAGAATGGGCTTGACTTCGGGCATATCGCCCTGACCCATGGACTTGAGGATATGCTGCATCTGGATGGTGGGATCAGTTTCATCCGCCACAATACACGAAGGGGAATCGCTCAACCGGGAGCTGATCCTCACATCTTTCACATGATCCTTTAACACACTTTTTATCTTTTTCACCAGGGGCTCTATCTTCTTTTCACTCTTCTTTTCGTCCTTCTTGTCTTCTTCGGTTTCGAGATCCTTTGCCGCATCGCTTCTATTCACTGACTTGAGATCCAGGTCCTTATACTTGCCGACCGCCGGAAAGACAATCTCATCGATTTCATCGTCCATAATGAGGACCTCGATGTCCTTTTCTTTGTAGACTTCCAGGAGTGGTGAATCTTTGAGAACGGATTCGTTCTCACCGGTTATATAGTAGATGGCTTTCTGGTCCGGCTGCATCCGGTCTTTGTAGTCCGCAAAGGAGGTATAGTCTTCCGCCTTCGTAGACTTGAATCTTACCAGCTCGAGAAGAGCATCCCGGCTGCCGAAATCCTGATAGAGCCCTTCCTTGAGCGGCCTGTGATATTCGCCGTAAAATTTCTCGTACTTGTCCTTATCCAGGGAAAGCTGACCGAGCTCGTTCAGCACCTTCTTCACCGATGCATTTCTGATGTTGGTCATGATCTTGTTCTTCTGCAGAACCTCCCGGCTTACATTGAGGGGAAGATCTTCCGAGTCGATAATCCCCCGTATGAATCGCAGATAGCTGGGCATCATCTCTTTATCGTCATCGGTAATGAAAACCCGCTTTACGTAGAGCTTGACTCCCGGCTGATAATCCACATGGAACATGTCCAATGGCGCTTTCGCCGGAATGTAGAACAGGGTGGAATACTGGAGAACGCCTTCGGCATGGGTGTGAATGGTAAGAAGCGGATCGTCTGAATCGTGGGCGAGGGTCTTGTAGAATTCATTATAATCCTCCTCCTTCAGATCCCCCTTGGGACGCTTCCAGAAGGCTGATGCCGCATTGATCTGTTCGATCTTTTGTTCCTTCTTCTCCTTCTTCTTGTCTCCTTCCCCCTCGTATTTTGTCTCCTCGTAGTACAGAAAAATGGGAAAGGGAATGTGGTTTGAATACTTCTTGATAATGCTTTCGATTCGCCATCGGCTGGCAAACTCTTTTCCTTCTTCGTTCAGGTGACAGATAACAGTGGTACCGTTCTTCTCCCTTACTGCTTCATCTACCTCGTACTTGCCTTTACCGTCACTGACCCAGCGGTATGCTTTATCATCGCCGGCTTTCCTGCTGATCACCTCCACTTTCTCCGAAACCATGAAGACGGAATAAAAGCCCACTCCGAACTGGCCTATAAGATTGGCATCCTTTTTAGTATCGTCCGTCATCTTTTCAATGAAGTTCCGTGTGCCCGAGTTGGCAATGGTGCCAAGGTTTACGGACAGCTCCTCTTCATTCATCCCAATCCCGGTATCGGATATGGAGAGTGTCTTGCTGTTTTCAGAATCGAACTTGATATCCACACGAGGATCAAAGGCGAGCTCCTTATATGCTTCGTCAGTCAGGTGCAGGTATTTCAACCTGTCCAGCGCATCGGATGCATTGGAGATAAGCTCCCTTAAAAACACCTCCTTATGAGAGTAGAGAGAGTGTACTATCAGGTGCAGCAGTTGAGCTACTTCCGTCTTAAACTGGCGTTTTGCCATTTTTTTTCTCCTTGATTGGTTGTTTTGAGAGTCGATTACTTAATATAACAATAAACTAATATAACAAATTTTTTCGACAAAAAAGAAACAATTTTTTTCCTATAACACAGATAAAAAAGCCAGGGGACATAGACGGGCAAGCTG
>CBDUZM010000449.1:0-3289 GCA_965371685.1 uncultured Spirochaetaceae bacterium
GACAGGAATATCTCCTTTGGCGCCAGCGGTATCTTTTTCCAGGAGGTCAAGGCTGCCCTGTACAACATTTCAGAGAAACCGCCGATTTTCGGATTCGTCACCGGTCTGGGCGGCCGCGATGTTACTGCTGCGGATATTGTAGAGATGGTGGAAACAACAGAGAGCATGAAAAAGCCGGAAGCGCCTATAATCTTCAGAGGTCTCCGGCTGTAACGATTGCAGGAATGTGCTTATGATTAAAACATCCATTCCCAAAGAAGAGATCTTGGGACACGGTCATCTCGCCTGTAAGGGCTGCGGCGCCGCGCTTTTAATGCGTTATGCTTTGAAAGCTCTCGGTCCGAATACCTGCCTGGATATTCCCGCCTGCTGCTGGTCGGTAATTGACGGACCCTTTCCCCATTCGGCCGTGAATGTCCCAATGTTTCACACGGCTTTTGAAACAGCGGCCGCCACTGCGTCGGGAATCCGGGCTGCTTACGATATCCTGGGAAAGAAAGGCATAAATGTTGTGGCATGGGCGGGGGACGGCGGCACCTACGACATAGGCATTCAGGCTCTTTCCGGCGCCGCTGAGCGGAACGACGATATCATCTATATCTGTTATGACAACGAAGCATACATGAATACAGGAATTCAGAGAAGCGCGGCTACACCGTTAAAAGCATGGACGACTACGACACCGGTTAAGCATCCCAAGCAGGAACCTAAAAAAGACATCCTTTCCATTATGGCGGCCCATCGTATTCCCTATATCGCCACAGGAACGGTGGCGTATCCTGAAGATTTTATAAAAAAATTGACCAAAGCAAAGAGCATAAAGGGAACACGTTTTTTCCTGCTGTTTGCCCCCTGCCCTGTAGGGTGGAAAGCAAAGCCGGAACACACCATACAGCTCTCTCGTCTGGCTGTGCAAACCCGCGTTTTCTCCCTTCTCGAGATCGAAAACGGCATTAAATGGCGGATTACGAAAAAAGTGAGAGAGTCACTTCCCGTGGTCGACTACCTCAAGCTGCAGGGAAGATTCCGGCATCTTACTGAATCGGATGTTGCGGAAATACAGAAAGCGGTTGACACGGAGTGGGATTTACTGTATTCAAAGCTTTAATTTACAAAAGATTAACAATACCTCTGCTACAGGAGTGATTATGGGTTTTGAATCTAAGGCTAAAATAACGGCTCTGGGCGCCTACGTGCCTCCAAAGACACTTACTAATTTTGATCTGGAAAAGATGGTAGACACCAGCGATGAATGGATCGTTCAGCGTACAGGAATAAGGGTGCGTCATATAGCGGATGATGATGTTTATGCCAGCGATCTCGCTATTAAAGCGGCTCAGGACCTGGCCGGTCAGCCGGGAACGGAACTGGCGGATGTGGATCTCATCATCGTAACCACTATGTCGCCTGATTACCTTACCCCCAGCACGGCGGGCCGTGTTCAGGGGGCGCTGGGATTGAAGAATGCAGCCGTTCTGGATCTGAGCGCCGCCTGCGCGGGTTTCGTCTACGGGCTCTGTACCGCCAACGCTTTGATAACAGTTGGACAGTACAAAAAAGTGCTCGTTATTGCCACCGAAGTGCTCTCCAAGATCACTGACTATAAGGACAGGAATACCTGCGTTCTTTTCGGCGATGCAGCCGGAGCAGTCCTGGTGGAGAGGAGCGAGGGGGAAGGCGCTTTTATCGCAGTCCATTCAGGCTCAAACGGGGAACTGGGGCATAAGCTGTACTGTCCCGGATTGGCCGATAGTATTGAGGGCGGGCATAAGGTCGACAAAAAGGTTATCTGGCAAGACGGCAAAGGTGTCTACCTTTGGGCGATACACACCATCCCCCGGGGAATGAACCGTCTGCTCGAGAAAGCCGGTATGACAGCCGATGAATTGGACTGGTTTGTGCCTCACAGCGCAAATATGAGGATGATAAAGTCCATTGCCAAACGATGGGACATCTCAATGAGCAAAACACTCACCAGCGTGGAAAAGTACGGCAACACTTCTTCAGTGACCATACCCCTGGCCCTCTGGCTGGCTGCCAGAAACGGTAAGCTGAAAAAGGGCGACATACTTGCTCTTTATGGTTTTGGGGGGGGATTGACCCATGCCGGCGTTATTGTCCGCTGGTAATTTCTACTTGAGCTGAAAACGGTATACCTGATAGCGTTTGTAGATCCTTGCGCCCATACTTTCGGCAAGAGGTGAAACATAGGGATTGTCCGTGGAGGTCAGTGAAAGATCGATCCATTTATATCCCCGGTCTTGAGCCTTTTTCGCCATTTCATCAAAGAGTAATACGCTGACACCGCTGCTCCAGAATTTGGGTAATACCAGTACGCTCTTGATTACCAGGCAATCCGGCTGACTGTGAAGGCGCCTCCAGAGCTGCAGGTAGTTCCAGGGAAAACGAAGCCCATTGACATGCCGGTATACTTCGTTCAGATTGGGCAAACCGGGAAACCATCCTACCACCTTTCCGCCGATTTCAGCGAATAAAATCAACTCCGGGTCTGCATAACGGTGAAAAGAAGCCAGTAAGTTTTTCAACGATTCCAGCTGCCATGGGCGAAAACTTGGTAGATGGGCCAGGGATGTGTTGAGCAGATAGTGAATACGCTCGACTTCCTCATCCCAGTGATCCATATCGGCGCCGCGGATTTTAATCCATTTTTGTCTGCGAACTCTGTCCGCCAAACGGGAAAGTCTTTTCAATTTGGGGGACTGAGAGCCCAAACTCAAGGAATATGCCAAATTTTGCCCGTAGGCCGGTGTAAAGCCGAAATGTTCCAGCAAGTTTTTATAATACGGCGGGGTATGGCCGCACAGCAGGACGGGAGGCCTGTCCCGGCCTTCTACCAGTATGCCGTAGCTGTTTTCATAGTCTAAGTGATAAGGTCCTAAAAGCGTCCGGAGGTTGCGCTGCCGACCCCAATCCACCGCCCGCTTGAAAAGAACCTCCGCTACAGTATAGTCATCGACACACTCAAAAAAACCGAAAAGGCAATCATCTCTCCTGCTTTCCCTGTTGGTCGTCCTGTCGACAGCGGCGCAAATAGTGCCAAGCGTCTTTGCGCCTCGCCTGGCGACAAAGAATTCCGCTTCTCCCCGTGTAAAAAATTCTCCGTGCTGCGAATCAATTATCCTGGTACGTTCCGGGAGCAGGGGGGGTATCCATTGTGGATCGTTTTTATAGATACGCCACGGGAAACAGAGAAAAGCTCTGCGTTCCCGGGCAGTTCGCACTTTCGATACAACTAACTCAGCCATCTTCTAATCTATATATATTCAGA
>CBDUZM010000450.1:0-3288 GCA_965371685.1 uncultured Spirochaetaceae bacterium
TCATTTGGCTTCTGGCAAAGGTAGTCAAGGCGTCGCAAAAGTCCTTATCGATAAAAGAGACCTGATCTACGTTATCGGGACAGGGGCATCGAAAGGGATAATTCTTTTAGATAATGAAGGCGCCTGTAGAGGTTTTTTCGGAGCGAATCCGGCGCCTTTCAGCTTTTCGAGGTGGCTCGCACGTCTGGGGGCTACAGAGGAGCAGAAAGTCAAACTGCTCCTCCAGACACTGCTTACTGCGTCCAATTTCACGATAGATAATCAGGGATTTATTTATGTTGTCACAAAAGCAATAGAGGAAGATCAGATAAGGAGATTGAATGCCCTGGGTATAAATACATATGAATCCGGTGAATATGGTGAAAAGTATGTTGTTTCTAAAAGAAACATAAAACCTCCCGAGTTATCCAGTATTGATGTTAATATAGAAGGGATCATAACCGTTCTGGACGGTATGACCAGCAAGATATTCCAGTACAACCAGGCAGGCGACTTGCTTTTCATCTTCGGTGGAAAAAGCGATAGTGTAGGTTTTTTCAGGAATGCAAAGGATATAGCTCTGGATGGAAATACAGGACTGTTTTACGTCCTGGACAGCAAACAGGGAGGCCTCCATGTATTCAAACCGACAGCCTTCGCCGAATCGGTGTATGAAGCAAGTTTCCTTTACAATAACGGTGAATATGAAAGAGCGCTGGATATCTGGCAGGAAATATTGAGTCTGGATTCCAATTATCCGCTTGCTCATAAAGGAGTGGCCAAGGCTTTGTCCAAGCTGGGCAGGAAGTTTGAAGATATGGAGTTCCTCAAAGCCGCTATGGTTCACTACGAATATGCCGGTGATCGCGAGGGATATTCGGAAGCATTTGAGCTGCATAGATACCGGTTTCTCAGGCAGAATTTAGGATTGATTATTGGCGTAGCTATGGCTGTAATTGTATGTACCTGGCTGTTTGTCCGGCTCTTTCTTCCATTTATAAAAAAAAGAGCCGCTGTTCCCTTTTTAAGCGATATAAAGAGTGTTTTTGCTATTCTAAACCACCCCTTCAGGACACTCGAAAGTATAAAGTATAATTACTCGAGCCGGTTCTTTTTATCGAGCCTGGGCGTTCTCTTCTTTTATTTAATTGCTCATCTTATCTCTTTATACGGAACGAGCTTTCATTTTGCAGACTGGGATCCTAATCAGATAAATCTTGCCACAGAGCTGTCTCGTCTGTTTGTTCCCTGGCTGACCTGGTGTATCTCAAATTATCTTATTACCCTTATTTTCGACGGTGAAGGAACATTCGGCCAGATCTTTACATTCAGCGCTTACAGCCTCCTGCCATACATCATAATAACTCTTGTTTTAACTCTATTGTCACACGTTCTTTCTTTAAATGAAATGGGTGTATACACGGCTTTTACGATATTCATGTATGGCTGGATGGCTATTCTCTTTCTATCAGGGGTCTGCCGTGTTCACGACTATACTCTCAGGGGCGCTGTGGGTGTCTCCGCCTTATCCATAATCGGTGTTATTCTCGTGTGGGGCGCTGCAATTCTTATATTCGGCCTTGTCAGCAGCTTTGCGGATTTTTTTATTGATCTGGGAAGAGAGATAGGTTTCCATGTGTAAAATTACGGCGATAAAACAGATTATCCGGATTCTCATTTGCCTATTGATTGTAATGAATCAAACTTCAAATTTAGAATCACTCGAAGTGGAAACTGAATATTTAAGGATGTCCTTTGATGAAGAGAAGGTAAATTTCAACATTAAGGAATTAAGCAGCGGCACTGTCTGGCGAAGCACTCCGATACTCGGTCCCGGGGACAGGGAACTGCCGGATATTTTACAGGCGGCCCTGAGTTCGCATTTCTATTTAAGCTATACTGATGGCGAGATGGAAAAAATTTATGATCTCTATGAAACATCGGAAAAGGTTCGGTTTACGATTATACCCCGGGACGACGGGATAATAGTTAATTACACGGTAGAAGACAAAATTGTAGATGAGAGGACGGGAAAGGTCAGATTTTCCGGTAAGCTCAAGTGGAGTATGGAATACAGAGTGGAAAAGGATTTCCTCGAGGTTGTGATTCCAGAGGAGAGCATAAAGGAAGAGGGAGACTTCTATTTTATTGCAGTTAAAATCTTGTCATACCTGGGCGCCAACAGTCACACTGAAGACGGCGCTTTACTGGTTCCGGCAGGTCACGGGGTACTGCTTCCGTATATAAAGAAAATGCCGAAATACGGAGTATACCTTTCCATGCCGATCTACGGGAAGGATGAATTTAACTTTCAGAATCAACGCCAGCTGCTTACGAGCATGCTGCCAGAGGATGTAAATTTATATCTTAAGCGATATGAGATTTTACCGGACAGTGCGGGTTTGCCGGTTTTTGGCATGATCGACCAGGGGAAGGGCTTTCTCGGGATCGTAAACAAGGGAGCGAGCGATGCTAAAATTAATGCGGCGCTGAAAGGATTTCTTGTAGAATACAACCGTATTGACGCGCAATTCATTTTCAGAAAAATATATACAGCCTATATGAGCCGGACAAGGCAGATTACTGCCTATGAAAAGACGAGGATAAAAGGGGACAGGAGCGTAAGGTACTATTTCTTTTCCGATCCGTCTCTGGATTATTTCAAGCCGGCGGAAAAATACAGGCAGTATCTGATTGAAGAAGAGAATATAAAGCGCCGGGAAGAAAAACCGGCTTTGAATCTGCGTATCTTCTGCGGAATCGAGAAAAAAGGATTTCTTTCCAACGAGTTTGTAACCGCTACTACTTTTGCCGAAGCCAGGGACATTATAGCTGCATTTGTGCAGAGAGATATTACCGAGATTATCGTAACACTGGTCGGATGGGGCAAAGGAGGGTATTACGGCTCTTTCCCGAATAAGCTCCCGCCGTCGCCGAAGCTTGGAGGAGAGAAAGGCCTTAAAGAGCTTGTCGAATATGCTCACAGTTGTAAGATACCGGTTTATCTGGATACAGATTATCTTATCGCTATCCAGGGGAACAGTGGTTTTTCTACGCGTAAGGATGTTATAAAGCAGGAAATGGAAATCCCCATCACCGACAACAGCGGAACATACCTGCTTTCTACAATGGTGGCTTATGAACGCTTTGCCTTAAAGGAAATTCCCCGGCTTGCGAAATTGGGGGTTGACGGCTTTGTAATAAACAACCTTGGGGATATTCTCTTAAGCGATCACGATAGGAAGAACCGTCTTCAGCGGGATGAGAGCAGGAACTATCTTATAAAAATATTACAAAAGTTCGAGGAAA
>CBDUZM010000451.1:0-3280 GCA_965371685.1 uncultured Spirochaetaceae bacterium
GGGATCTCTGAAAGCCGCACTGGAGATCGAAACCCTCGTGGCGCCCGATGCCAAAGCCTGCTCCACATCGTCACAGGATCGGATGCCCCCTCCCACTGCCAGGGGTACCGTCACAACAGCCGCCACCTTCTCGAGCACATCGAACATGGTGCGCCGTTTTTCTATCGTTGCGGTAATATCAAGAAAGGCGATTTCGTCGGCGCCTCCTTCCGAGTAGCTTTTAGCGGCCTGAACGGGATCGGCGGCATCCTGAAGATCGACGAAATGCACACCCTTGACGACCCTGCCGTCCTTCATGTCCAGGCAGGGAATGATCTTAACATAATCCATATCTTTTCCTTTCAAGGTTTTAGTTTCTAGAGAAAACCCATTATACGCAGGTATCCGTCATCATGAAAAGGCACTATTTCCAGCTGTACGCCCAAGTTTGTTGAATGGTATGGTCTGGTCGGAATGTCGCCATTTCGCATCCAGCTTCTTCAACGAGCTATCTGAACTACTCGAGGAAAAGAAACAGAAGGATATTTGCAGCAATCTTAAAGAAATATACGAAAAAATCAGGTTGTTAACCGAATCTTCGAAGCTGGAGAAGCAGGCTGAGGATGGTTTAGAGAGGTTGTTAAACACTATCTGAGAATCGTACCTTGCAAGGTGTACGAAACTGCCCCTTTGGAATTGCTGCTGAAAAGCTTAAAAAGGGCGCCCGGGCAAGAAGAACCGATCTCGTTAACCGATATCCTTATGATACTCCTGCAGAGATCGAATGGTCGAGGTTTTCTTCTTCCGTTCCGCAATACCTTTGGCAGCGGCTAATGCTGCGGAGATGGTGGTGATATACGGAATTCCGTATTTGATCGCTGTTTTCCTTATATAGGAATCATCGTATTCGCTTGTCTTTCCCGCGGGTGTGTTGATGACCAGGTGGATCTCCTTGTTCATGATTTTATCAATGATATTCGGTCTGCCCTCGTGGAGCTTGTTTATTGGTTCAGACTCTATACCGTGCTCATGTAAAAACTTCCCGGTCCCTTCCGTTGTTATGAGTTTAAATTTGAGTTTATCGAATTCCCGGGCCACTTCCAGGACAGCCGGGCGCTCCCTCCCGGAAACGCTTATCAACACGGTGCCCTGAACAGGGAGAAACTGCTTTGCCCCTTCCTGGGCTTTGTAAAAGGCCAGGCCGAAGTTGCCGGCCATTCCCAGTACTTCTCCTGTAGATCGCATTTCCGGTCCAAGGATGGGATCCACTTCGGGCAGCATGGAGAATGGAAAAACAGCCTCTTTTACGCCGAAATGGGGAATCGGTTTGTTTTTGAGCTCCATCCGGGCAAGTTTTTCTCCCATCATCAGTCTGGTCGCGATTTTTGCCATGGATATATTACACACCTTCGATACAAGCGGCACAGTGCGGGAAGCCCTGGGGTTGGCCTCGAGCACATAGACAGTGCCGTCGGCAATTGCGTACTGCACATTGAGGAGACCGATAACCTTGAGCTCTTTTGCAATTTTAATGGTGTATTCCCTGATGGTTTGAAGATGCATTTCCGGGATGCTTACGGGAGGAAGAACGCATGCTGAATCTCCTGAATGAATTCCCGCATATTCGATGTGCTCCATTATGGCGGGGATGAAGATATCTGTTCCGTCTGATATGGCATCGGTTTCCGCTTCGATGGCATTTTCTAGAAACTTGTCGATAAGTATGGGACGTTCCGGAGTTACTCCCACCGCGTTTTCCACATAACCTTTCAGCATTTCCTCTTCATGAACGATCTCCATTCCTCTCCCTCCCAGAACATAGGAAGGACGGACGATAAGGGGATAACCAATGCGATCGGCAATAGCTATGGCTTCTTCCATTGTACTGGCCATACCGGATTCCGGCATGGGGATGCCAAGCTTTTCTGTCACTTTCCCGAAGCGTTCCCTGTCCTCCGCCAGGTCGATGGTTTTTGGAGATGTTCCCAGAATCCGGACATCCTCTTCAGCCAGTTCATCGGCAATATTCAGCGGGGTCTGACCTCCGAACTGGACAATAACGCCTTCCGGTTTCTCCTTCCTGTAGATGCTCAGCACATCCTCTACGGTGAGAGGCTCGAAGTAGAGCTTGTCCGAGGTATCGTAGTCTGTAGAAACAGTTTCAGGGTTGCAGTTGACCATGATGGTTTCATAACCCATGTCCCGCAGAACAAAGGCGGCGTGTACGCAGCAGTAATCGAACTCGATTCCCTGGCCTATGCGATTGGGTCCCCCTCCAAGGATCATGACTTTGGGTTTGTCGCTGACAGCCACTTTATCCGGTCCATTGTAGGTGGAGAAGTAGTAAGCTGCATCTTCAACGCCGCTGACCGGAACAGGTTCCCATGCCTGTTTCAGGCCGAGAGAGATACGGTGTTCGCGGATTGTTTTTTCCGGCGTCCACAACAGCTTTGCCAGGTAACGGTCGGCAAAGCCGTCCTTTTTAGCTCTGATTAGAAGATCGTCGGGGAGCTTGTTTCCCTTGTGCTCGAGAATCTCCTCTTCCAATTCCACCAGATCTTTCATCTGCCGGATAAACCAGGGCTTGATATGGGTTATTCTGTAGAGCTCCCGGATGTCTGCCCCTTTACGGAGAGCTTCGTACATGATGAACTGCCTCTCACTGGATGGCTCGATCAGCATTTCCATGAGCCGGTCCAGAGAAATCTCATGAAAATTCAGGGCAAAGCCCAGACCGTAGCGTCCGATTTCAAGAGACCGAATGGACTTAAGAAAAGCCTCTTTATAGGTTTTGCCTATGCTCATTACTTCACCCACGGCGCGCATCTGCGTACCGAGTTTATCTTCGGCGCCTTTGAATTTTTCGAAAGCCCAGCGTGCAAACTTCACCACCACGTATTCACCCGAAGGGGTATACTTTTCAAGTGTTCCGTCCCGCCAGTAGGGTATCTCATCGAGATTCATCCCGGCCGCCAGCTTCGACGAGACAAAGGCGATGGGAAAGCCGGTTGCTTTCGAGGCCAGGGCGGATGAGCGGGAAGTTCTTGGATTTATCTCGATGACCACCACCTTGCCGGTTTTCGGATCATGTGCGAATTGGATATTGGTGCCTCCTATCACCTTGATCGCTTCTACAATAGCATAGGAGTGTTTCTGCAGTCGCTTCTGCAGCTCGGGATCGATTGTGAGCATGGGAGCGGTACAGTAGGAGTCGCCTGTATGGATGCCCATGGCGTCCACGTTTTCAATAAAGCAAACGGTTATCATCTGGCCTTTGGCGTCCCGGACCACTTCCAGCTCG
>CBDUZM010000452.1:0-3273 GCA_965371685.1 uncultured Spirochaetaceae bacterium
ATAACCGACAGAAACAATCGGATGCCGCCGAAACAGGCTATCTATTGTCTATCAGTATTTTATGCAAAAAGGCTTCATTTGCCTTTTCGCTCCGCTGGCTCGGGATCTTTTCTTCCGAAAAGATTATAAAGTATTTTTCCTCTGACAGCTCTTCATCATTCAGCTGTGTTCGTCGTTCCAGAGACATGCCATTCTTCATACAAAAATGGTCAATTATAAAATCCAGATCACTTTTCCCGACCAACAGTACTATATTGAAACCACGCTTCGAGATTACGTTTATCAGATTGGTTATTGCTTCCTTGTAATAAACGACATTCTTTATCGTTCTCCTAAAATATAGGTAGCTTTTTTTCGTTATTTCTTCAATACCCTGAGAAGAAACAATATATTGAAGTTTTCTACTGTTTACTTTTCTTACTTTAAGCCACCCTTTTTGTATCAATCGCTTGAGAATGGCGTTTGTCATTCCGAGAGACAATCCGGCTATTCTAGCTAAGTCCCTCTGATTTACATGCTTTCCTTCCCGATAGATATTTTCCAGTAAAACTACATCTCTCTCTATTGTTTCCGGAATGTTCATTAATTGAACATTATAGCTGGAAAAATACAAATATCAAGTGTTTTCTTCAAAAAAGTTCATATAAAAGTGTTTATAGATTAATCCTCATTCATGTGGTAGAAGAAAAAGAGAGGGGATGCTGAAGTTGTCAAATCTATCGAAAGTGAGCTGTGTGGTCCTGTGCGGGGGTAAAGGAAGCCGCATGCAGTCGGAAACCCTTCACAAGGTATGCTTTCCCGTAGGGGGTGTACCGGCCATTCACTACACCCTGAGCAACCTGCGAGACGCAGGTATCAAACGATTCGTGGTGGTCCTCGGATCCATGGCCGAAAATGTGATGGAGTGCATAAGCAGCGAATTCCGGGATGTTGCTTACTCCTACCAGCAGGATCCGTTGGGAACAGGCGACGCAGCCCAAAAAGGTATAAATCTCCTGAAAAGGATGGGAATTGACGGACCTGTTATGATCGTCATGGGCGACAAGATCATAGACCCGCCAATAATCAATCAATTGGCAAATGCCTTCCAGGAGCAGAACGCGGAAGCCGCATTCGTATGCCAGCCTAAGGCTTTCTATCCATCCGGCGGCAGGATTGTTTACGATAAACGTGGAAATCTTCGAGGTATTATCGAAGAACGTGACGTGCACAGAGCTTTTTTAGCAGCTTATCTGCTTGAACAAATCGAGAAAGAGAAATCCGTTGCCTGGAATGAGATGGATGCCTTTGCCGCAACAATCACTTCGAGCACCCGCAAGAGAAGAAATGCCCTGGACGGCTTGCTGTCCCTATTTCCGGAAAACAAGCTGAAATCCCTGTCTGATTCTGAAAGGAACAATCTCCGAACCTTGATGGCCGCCCGGCTTGGAAATGAAATCTTCGCGCCTGAATGGATCGAGAAAGGGCAGTACGTCAATGCTGCCCTCTATATGTTCCGTACCGAGACTCTTCACCGGGAGCTTCAGAAGCTTCGAATGGATAATGCCCAGGGTGAAATTTATCTGACCAACGTGATAAACAATCTTGCCAACAGCAAAACCCCCGAAGGGAAACCATACAAAGTCATCACAGTGCCTGTTGAAGAAGAAGGTAATATCTTGAGTTTCAACACGGTCGAGGAATTGCTCGAAGTAGAAAAGGAAATATTGAAGACCCGCGTGACAGTCACAGCTCCTCTAAGTCCGGAAATATCCAAGCATTTTCCCCTGTGGAGAAAACTGTTCCGGGAGATGCCCGGCCCACTGGAGACCCGCTTTCATGAGATATACGGCGATGATCGAGACCTTATCGAAGAGCGGAGGCAAGCCCACGCTGAATGTCTTGACTACTTTCAACAGCATTTTGGCAATGACCGCAAGGTAGTGATATCCCGGGCGCCGGGCCGTCTCAACCTTATGGGCAGGCACGTGGAACACCGCGGAGGACATATAAACGTAATAGCCATCGACAAGGAGATCCTCTGTGTTGCCGCGGCAAGAGCCGATGATACCATCCGAATGGTCAATGTAAACCGGGAATTCGAAGAGAGGAGCTTCCGGATCTCGGACCATCTCGCCGAGATGGGCTGGCAGGATTGGATAGGCTACCTTAATCTCAAAGAAACTCAAAAGATGGTCCTGGACTCAAAGGGAGACTGGACCAACTACGTTAAAGCGGCCGTTATCCGGCTGCAGTACAATTGCCGGGACAGAAAACTTAAAGGTATGGACATGGCCTTTCACGGCAACATCCCGATCGCCGCAGGTCTTTCCAGCTCTTCCGCTGTAGTCGTGGCAACGGCAGAGGCTACCATAACGTTAAACGGGCTGGAAATAGAACCCAGCGATTTCGTGGATCTCTGCGGGGAAGGGGAGTGGTTCACGGGCGCCCGGAAAGGCGTCGGGGAACATGCAGCTCTCAAATTCGGAAAACGCGGTCACATCGCCCATATAGAGCTCTTTCCCTTCAGGCTGGAAGGGAACGTGGCATTTCCCGTTGGATGCAGTCTCGTGGTGGCTAATTCCATGGTGAACCCTCAAAAAACAGCCGGCGCCGCGGATATTTATAACCAGAGAATAGCTTCCTATGAGTTTGGATTCCGTGTCCTGAAAGATAGGTTTCCGGAAATCGCTTATAAGCTTCATTACCTTCGGGATATCAATCCTGACAACCTTGGGCTCACTGCAAGCCGCATATACGAAATGCTTATGGCGATTCCTGAGAAAGCGACCCCGGAGGAAATTTATGAGATGCTGCCTGAAGCGCAGCATCAGGATATACAGGACATTGTTGCCGGTCACTCGACACCCGAATACTACAATTTACGATCCGTGCTCCTTTACGGAATTGCCGAATGCGAGCGTTCACGGCTGGCAAAATCGGTTCTGGAGAGAGGCGATCTGGTCGCCTTTGGAGAGATGATGGGTGCCAGCCATGACGGCGATCGCGTCATGAAATTTCATGAGGGCAAGGGAAGCCGGTACGAACAGCCGGCAACCACCGGGTATATAGAAAGACTCGTCGACGATCTAAAAAGCGAAGATTCGGAAAGGCTTCTGGCCGCCCGGTTGGAAAGGCAGCCCGGGGCGTACTCCTGCTCCGTGCCGGAGACTGACTTGCTGGTGGATATTGCGGGCGGCACCGAAGGAGTTATCGGAGCACAGCTTTCAGGCGCTGGGCTGGGAGGCTGTGTAATGATACTTGTATACAGTGAGGCTTTGGACCGCCTTACAC
>CBDUZM010000453.1:0-3269 GCA_965371685.1 uncultured Spirochaetaceae bacterium
GGAATGCAGTATGGTTCCGGAATGCAGTATGGTTCCGGAATGCAGTATGGTCCCTATGGAGCGCCTTACTCCGAAGAGCAGGAAAAGGAAGAGCTCCAAAGCCAGGTTAAGATCATGGAAGATCAGCTGGCTGCGACGAAGAAACGCATCGAAGAGCTTGGAACTGAAGCCTCGAAAAGCGATGAGTGAGTGTGTCTGAGTCCCGGGGTGTAAGAGATCCCGGGACTCAGGTTTGTGCAGGCAGTTAAGCCGGCTGCAGACGGATCTGATACGCTAAAAGTAAGGTAGAAATTACAGTTACATTAAACTACAGGGGGTAGAATTATGCCGAGAGGAGACGGAACGGGACCTACCGGACAAGGGCCGGGTACAGGTAGAGGAAGTGGCGGAGGCGGAGGGGGCCGCGGACGTATGGGCGGAAATCGACCCGGGTCGGGTCCGGGGGGCAGCTGTGTTTGCCCGAGCTGCGGGACTGAAATACCACATCAGCGGAGTGCACCCTGTTCTTCTGTGAATTGTCCGAAGTGCGGATCTCCAATGACAAAGAAATAACGGACAGGAGTGTAAAATCAGCCTTCCTGAATGTTTAGCATCTCATTTATCTTTGTAACAAGCACGTCAGGCTTAACGGGTTTGTCGAAGAAATAATCAACCGGAAGCCATTCTTCATGAGGTGCGAAACGGTAAGGGACTTTCTTCTCTCCATGCACTGCAGTCAATAGAATAATGGGAAGCTTTCTCATATTCAGCTTCTCCCGGATCTCTCTTGCAACCTTAAACCCCTCGTAATTGTTGGGCATTAAGACGTCTAAAATAACTAGATCCGGTCTTTCAGACTGTACCTTTTCTATGCCGTCTTCAGGATCGTAGGCGGATACAACCTCGAAGTTATGCTTTTCAAGTACAATCCGTGTTGCCTCCTGTAAATCCTTATCATCATCAATCATTAGAATCTTTGACATACGATTCCTCCCTTTCAGCACTCAGGATATAGCCAGCAATGCTGACTCCGCTGCGTTGACAAACTGGTAAGCAATGGGGGAAGCGGTCAAAGCCGGGTGAGTCCCCATCTGAAAGCAGGCAATATCATCAATCGTCATTTTATGTTGAATGCAGGCACAGGCAACGTTTACCAATTCCCCTACGGCATTGTCGCCCATCATCTGTGCTCCTACAAGCACTTTGGTGTGATGCTCGAATATCAATTTTACCTTTTGACTGGCCGCGCCGGGCATAATGCCCGGATGCCTGTTGGGGCCTTCCGCTGTTCCGGTTATAATATCATAACCCTGGCTCTTGGCAAAGGCCTCCTGCAGCCCGGCGACTGCAAAGGCACGTTCTCCTATGGCGGAAGAGAACACGCCGATGGTTCCTACATTTTCTCTCTGGATTCCAAACACATTGGCGCCGGCGATTCGCGCTTCAGAAGAGGCTATGGAAGCCAGCTTTAATTTAGAAGGCTTGCCTCCGAAATAGGAGAATTTTTCAGCGCAGTCACCGCAGGCAAAAATATTCTCGTCTATTGTACGCATGGTACGGTCAACCCAGATTGAGCCTGTAGGACCAAGACGCAGATCGGCGTTTTTCGCCAGCTCTACATTGGAGACTGTACCGATTCCTACAACCACCATATCTGTCTCCAGGGTGGTACCATCTGCCATTTTTACCGCTTTTACCTTTTTATCGCCTTCAATAGAGACCACTTTCTGATTGGTCATAATATTGATGCCGCGTTCTCGTAAAATCTTCTCTGCCTCTTCGCAGAACTCTTTATCAAAGGCAAGCTGCAGACAATGTGGAAGCAGCTCAAGTATTGTAACTTCAAGATTCCCTAATTTATTGCATTCATCGGCAAACTCTACCCCAATAAAACCGCCGCCGATAACAGCCAGTTTCTTTGATGATTGCAGTACTTCCTGCATTCTTGAGAGATGTTCTACGTCTTTATAGACAGGAAACACATTCTCTTTGTCGAAGCCGGGAATCGGGGGCATCATGGGCAGGGACCCTGTAGCTAAAATCAGCTTGTCATATACGATTTCTTCTCCACCCTTAGTCTTCAGCCTCTTATTTTCCCGGTCGATTTCCACCACTTCGTCAAGCATGATTTCAACATTATTTTTTTCAAGAGGTGTGTCCGGTATAAGGTTTTTCTGCGGAGTCCCGACAGTGCCGAATATATAAGGAATTCCACACGGTATGGGCACCTGTTTCTCTTTTCGGATCAGAAGAATTGTCTTATCGGGATAGCGTCTGCGCACCGTAATTGCTGCAGTAAGCCCAGCAGCGCTTCCTCCGACGATTACCACATCCATTCTTTTCATTTAAGCTCTCCTCTCTATTCTTTTCTTTCACAATGAGAATAATCTCGTTGTCAGTATAATGAACATATTCTCAATAATCAATAGGGGGTGTTTATTTTTCTTGGTAATTGGAAACCATAGCGATATCTGATAGAATTGTTTGTAGGTCATTAGGAGGATTGTTATGTCGTTTAGAAATCTCAGCCCCCAGGCCATGTTTGAAAAACTGGCTCTGGAGCACGAACCCTTGCACCGGTTCGGAGGCGGAGGGGAAGAGGAATTCGAAACCTGGAAAAAAGCTGCTTTACCTGAGGTCAAGGCAACCCTGGGGGATTTCCCGTCTAAAGTCCCGCTGAAGCCTAAGATGCTGGCCGAGTGGCATCACGATGGATTGACAAAGCAGCGATGGTTGATCGATGTTCAGAAGCATCTCTCAGCTGTATTCCTGGTGAACATCCCCGACGATATAGAGGAAGGGGAGAAACGGCCCACACTTTTATGCTGTCACGGGCACGGAACGTTCGGTAAAGAGCCGGTAATGGGAAACGATTCATCGGAAGAACTGCGCAAAGAAATTGAGCAGCATAATTACAGCTACGGTCGCAAGATGGCTGAGGAAGGGTATGTTACGTATTCCATTGATTGGATCGGTTTCGGCGAGAGGAATGAAGAGGTCAAGCCCAATCACAGGGCTCAACCCGGCGGTAGAGACTGGTGCAACCTCTACTATCTTCATGCCACAATGCTCGGTATGACTTCGCTTTCGATCAATATAGCCCACGGTATGGCGGCAACGGACTTTGCCGTTTCCCTTCCCCAGGTGGACGGCAGCCGTCTGGGGGTGATGGGCTTAAGCGGCGGTGGGACTATGACCCTCTGGATGGCTCTCTGCGACGATAGATTCAAGGCGGCGGAAATCATGTGCTACAGCGACCTGTGGGCGCATTTCGGATTCCGGGACATCAA
>CBDUZM010000454.1:0-3267 GCA_965371685.1 uncultured Spirochaetaceae bacterium
GGGGAAATTGCTGACAGTCGATGAGTCTTCGAATTGGGCTGTCGTTACTGTTGTATGCGAGGCGAATGACGACACGCTGCTCCGGCAGTACAGTATTAACGGCTCGCTTCTCTATGAGGAAACTCTTCCCTGCGGCGATACCTTTGTCCGGCATATTGGGGGCCGCCTTTTGTTGGGAAGCTGCGGCCAGCTCATATGTGTGGATATGAGGGAGGAGTAGGGTGGTAAAACGCATTGTATTAATAATTCTAATTGTGAGTATAAAATTGTACGCTTTTGACTGGCCGGTGGAGAATAGAGTTTTAACGGCAACTCTAGGTGAAAGCAGAGGCGATCATTTTTATCCCGGGATAGAGCTCGGAGGAGGGGAACAGGAAATTTTTCCCATAGCCGACGGTGAACTTGTTTATTTTTATGAAGAGGGGGAAGGATACAGCTCTTTCCCGCGTGGTAATGGAAGCTTCCTGGCACTTCAGCATGAGGGGCGTATACAATCCGTCTACTCTCATTTAAAAAAGGGAAGCATGCATCCGGAAAACCTTCTCTTTCATGCCAGATCATCTACAGACCTTCCTGAGCCTCTCGGGCTGACCGGCGATACGGGAGCTGCAATTGGAATTCAGCTTCTTCTTATCATCGTCGATCTTGCAGATCTTAAGTTACTTAATCCTGTAAAAAAGGATAAACCCCTGCTCAAACCGGTTCTTGGTGTTGCTTCAGGAACGAGTCGCCAGGGGCCTGTTATCGGAAAGCTCCATCTGAAAAGAGGGGAGATCATAGAGGAGCTTACAGACGGAATGACAATTTCATCCGGTGAAGGCGACCTGGTTGCCGAGATATATGATGAGAGCTCCTTTGTTTCCTTTTACCGGCGGTTGGCGCCTTACCGTATTTACCTGTTGAAGAACGGGCAATCCGTTTTCACGATCGTTTTTGATGCCCTGGAGGAACGCAGTGATCATTTGTTCCCCTCCGGGAGCAAAACCGGTTTCGATGAATTATTTCAGGATAGATGGTTGTTTCGTCTGGGAACAATTACGCTGGTTGAGGGGAAAAGCCAAATTCAGATTAAAGCGGAGAGTTTTTCAGGGCGCGAAAGCTCTGTAATACTGAATATCGAGGTATCTTCGGAATGAAAACCTTTGCCGCAGGCGGAAGCGATGAGAAATTCCTGAATGTGGTATGTAATCTTTGCGGATCTGATTCGTATCGCGATTACATCCTGTGCGATGGGTTTAAATTTGTCAAATGCCGGGTTTGCGGTTTGGTGTACCAGAATCCCCAGCCGGTATTCGAGGATCTGCGGAAACGCTATGGGGAGAACTATTTCGATTACGAGCTTACCAACGACGAAAATTTTTTTAATCTTATGCAGCTGGGTCTGAAAGATATCGGTTTTTTCGACCTGGAAGAGTTCGACAACCGGTGTTTCCTGGATATAGGGTGTGCCACGGGAATGCTTGTGGAAGACATGCAGAAACGCGGTTGGGATGCCCGGGGGGTGGAGATCTGTGAGGCTTCCGCCCGTTACGGTATTGAGAAACGGGGAACGCGGATTTTCATTGGCTCACTGGATGAAGCGAAATTTCCCGATTCTTCATTTTCCGTTATACATCTTTCTCATCTCATAGAACACGTGCCTGACCCGAAGGCGCTTCTTTTTGAGATAAAGCGGATTCTGACTGAAAACGGGATGGTAATAATCACCACACCGAACGTCGAAGGATTTCAGGCCCGTTTATTTCGAAATAAGTGGCGCTCGGCTATAGTCGACCACCTGACTCTTTTCTCAAAAGCCACACTCAAGCAACTGTTTTACCGGGCAGGATTTACCGTAACCAAGGCGGTAACATGGGGAGGCCTGGCAAAGGGTACGGTTCCCGGTTTTACTAAAAAACCCGTCGATGTCCTGGCAAAGAGGTTCGGCTTCGGCGATGTGGTGCTTTACCAGGCTGTCCGGGATGACAACCATTAGGCTTGACACACATTCAACATCCATTCCATGCTGAATAGAAAGGTGAATGAGGGTAACTATGACAAGAGAGCGCCTGGAATCTCTAAATATCACAGAGCTCAAAAGGTTGACGGATAATTACAGAATTGATCTGGAAGGAGATCTTGATAAGGAAGCGCTTATCAGCCAGATTATGGAATTTTTTTTCGAGCTCAGTGAAGAGAGAGAGGAAGGCAACAATCTTCAGGTTCTTGGAGAGGGAAAAAAGTATTATATATGCAGGGATGAGGAGATAAACAGTGCTGTTTCAAACGAATCCACACTTCCCGATTCCTACAATGAAACGCGGATTGTAGCCATGGTGAGGAGCCCCTTGTGGGCTTTCGCATATTGGGAAATTAAGAGATCCCAGCTCGATAAAATTAATGCCGGATTTAAATACCGCCGTATTGTCCTGCGGGTTCATGATATCGAAGGAAATGAGACCGGGAACCTTAAAGCTCGTTTCTACTTCGATATTCCTCTGAAAGAAAGCGACGATCACTGGTATATCCATCTCCCTCGAGCCGGTTGTAGATATGTTATGGAATTGGTGTGCATGATAAACGGGAGAAAAGGACACGTGCTGGCACGATCCAATGTGATTGCTACACCCCGGGGCGCCGTATCCACGCAGGTGGATGAGAAATGGTCATCGAAAGGGAGCAATGAGCTGATTCGAATTTCGACTCAAAGCTTGGGGGATTCATCCGCCGATTCCGCTCCGATACCACAGCGTGTCATCTCCGACCGTTAGGAACTACGAATTTCATGGCTGAAGGATTTATCAATTTCCTTTTAAATGCACACCTGCCCTTTGTTAAACATCCTGAAAAGGAAGGAATTCTTGAAGAAATCTGGCTTTTTGAAGGAATTTCCGAGACATACCTTCCACTGCTCAGGGTATTTCAGCGCCTGGAGGCGGATAACATCCCGTTCAAGATTACAATATCCATGTCTCCCACTCTCGTTTCGATGTTGATGGACAGCCTCCTGCAGGAGAGGTATGTCCGGCATGTGGAAAAGCTAATTGATCTTGCCCGGAGTGAAATAAAGAGAACTCGAAGTAAATCCGAGCTTAATAACCTCGCCAGGATGTACCTGGGTATCTTCAAGCGTAATTACGATGATTACGAAAAAAAATACGGTCGAAATATTGTCGAACCTTTTGTTCACTTTCAACGAAAAGGTTATGTAGAGCTGATAACAACGAGTGCTACCCATGCCTTTCTTCCTCTCTATCAGGAATTTCCTAAAAGCGTTGAGGCGCAGAT
>CBDUZM010000455.1:0-3266 GCA_965371685.1 uncultured Spirochaetaceae bacterium
CGTCGGGGCAGGGTGAAATTCCTGACCGGCGGTGATGAAGGAAGAGGTATACTCTTCCGGCTAAGCCCGCGAACCTTATATCAGGTTGATCCGGTGTGAATCCGGAGCCGACAGTACAGTCTGGACGGGAGAAGGTCCAATCGGCAGGCTCAATATAGCCCGCTGCCGCACGCCGGTTTCGGCATCTTCTCCCGACATGCAATCATCTATCCCGGGTCAAATCGAGAGGAGAGTTATCATGTCGGATGCCGTCAAACCAAAAAAAATTCTATATTTCCTGCTGGTCCTCTTATTGCTTCCCCTGATTTTTTCCTGCACTAAAAGTAAAGAAAAAGCCTCTGAAGAGAAAATCTTCTCCATCGCTGTTTTCATTCCCGGGTTCGTCGAGGGAAGCCCCAACTATGAGATGCTGGTAGAGGGAAGCCGCCGGGCGGTTTCAGAATCCAAATCCTCCGTCATGGAGGTGGTGGAAGCGGGATTCAATCAAGCGGAATGGGAGGACAAGCTAAATTCGCTGGCAGCGACAGATAAGTACGATCTAATCGTCACGTCGAATCCTGCCATGCCGGATATATGCGCCTCTGTAGCCCGTTCCTTCCCGGACCAGAAGTTCGTCGTTATCGACGGCTACCTGGAGGGTCATCCCCAAATTTACACTGTCATCTTCAATCAGGTGGAACAGGGTTACCTGATCGGCTACATGGGAGGACTGGTTACAGGCAGCGAAATGCCGGGCGCCAATCCCCAACTTAAAGTGGGACTGATAGCGGGACAGCAGTACCCGGTTATGGACCGGGCCATACGCCCGGGATTCGAGATGGGACTTAAGGCTGCGGATCCGGGAATAGAGATGGACTTTCGCGTGGTAGGGAACTGGTACGACGCTGGCAAAGCGGCAAGCCTGGCCGAAAGCATGTTTGACGGGGGAGTGGATATCATCCTTGTAATCGCGGGAAGCGCTGCTCAAGGAGTGTTAAAAACAGCGAGGGACCGAGGGCATTATGTTCTCTGGTTTGACTCCAACGGCTACTCCCTGGCGCCCGGAACAGTCGTAGGGAGCAGCGCGATTAAGCTCGATCGTATTACATATGAAACTCTGCAGGCGGCTATCCGGAACCGTCTTTCCTACGGAGCAGCAAGTAAGCTCGGTATTCAGGATGGATACGTGGAATTCATTACCGATGACGATAACTTCATGGACAGCGTTCCGCCTGCCCTGCAGGAAAAGATGAAGGAGCTGATGACCTCATTTCAGTCCGGTTCCATCGGCTTCGATATGCCGGACTTCTAAGGATAAATTTCGAAAGGCAGATCGCTATGAATCCCTTTCTCGAAATGAGAGGTATCAGTAAACTCTACACCGTAAACAGGGTGCTTGCCAATAATGATGTTCATCTCCGGGTGAATGCGGGAGAAATTCATGCTTTGGTGGGAGAAAACGGGGCCGGTAAAACGACACTCATGAAAATACTGGACGGCCTGGAATCGCCGGACAGCGGCGATATCCTTATGCGAGGCACACCGGTGACTATTCACTCTCCCAGGGATGCCATGCATCTTGGAATCGGTATGGTGCATCAGCATCTCAGGCTGATACCCGATTTCAGTGTAGCAGAAAATGTTACCCTGGGTCGGGAACCCCGTACAGGCGCCTTTTTCTTCAATCGCGCCCGTGCAGGGAAGGCCGTGAGATCGATGGCGGATGAATACGGTTTCAGCCTGGATCCTTCCCGCCCGGTAAGAGACCTCAGCATAAGCGAGATGCAGCAGGTAGAGATAGTCAAGGTTCTCTATCGTAATGCAGAGCTTATCATCCTCGACGAGCCGACCACCAATCTCACCGAAAGCCAGTCAGAGAGGCTCTTTGACGGCCTAAAGAGACTGGTGCAAAACGGCAAGACCGTGATCCTCATCACTCACAAACTGCCCGATGTAATGTCTGCAGCCGACAGAGTAACCGTCATGAGAAAGGGTAAAACGGTTGCCGAAAGAGAAATCCGTAATACCAGCGAGGAAGAAATCGCTTCCCTGATAATAGGAAGTGAAGTAATCAGGAGCGTTCACCGCGAATCCGCCGCCAAAGGTGAACAGGTTTATGAGTTGGGGGAAGTCTCAGTGGAAGTACGGGGCAGGGAAGAACCGGCTCTCGACAGCGTCAGTCTTGATGTTCACAGTGGAGAAATCCTCGGAATAACGGGAATAAGCGGGAACGGTCTTGCAGAGCTCGAAGATGTAATATCAGGACTGAGAGCCGTCTCTCGAGGACGAATTTTTCACAACGGCGAAGAGATTACCCGCTGCAGCACTCGAAATCTCAGGAAACGTGCAATGGCCTTTGTCCCCTCGAATCGCCTATTCAGGGGAGTCAGCCTGGAGGCCGGCGTACGGGACAATCTCATCATCAACCGGCCTGAAGGTTCGAGCCGATGGGGTATACAGTTAATAAAAGCGATTGAAAATTTCACGCATAGCCTGCTGGATAGATTCTCCATTAAAACAGATCCAATGCTTCCAGCCGGATATCTTTCCGGGGGAAACATTCAGAAGCTCATACTGGCCAGAGAACTCTCCTCAATGAAGAATTTTATCCTCTTTTCCGATCCTACCTGGGGTCTTGACGCAGCCAGTATCGCCTTCGTGCACGGAGAAATTCTGAAACTGCGGGACAGGGGGACAGCTGTTCTGCTCATCTCTACCGACCTGGATGAAATCCTTACCCTTTCGGATCGGATAGGGGTTATGTACAGGGGGAAAATCGTCGAAACATTTGAGAATTCGGGAAATCTTTTAAAAGAGACCATCGGACGCCGTATGTTGGGTTTATAATGCTGAAACGCTTCTTTAAAAGAACACAGAAGATACTCGAAGCACGTGACATCAAGGACAGGCTCATAGGCACGACCGGTCTCTTTTTAACTCTATTTGTTGCTCTGATCACTGCCATGATCCTGCTTCTCCTTTTCAGCAGGAATCCCGGCGCTTCGATATTCCATTTCTTTTTCGGACCTTTCATGAATCTCTACAACCTTGGGAACATGCTCAACACGGCGACTCCTCTCATCCTTGGCAGCCTGGGAATCTTATTGGCCTTTCGCGCATCGGTCTTCAACCTGGGAGGCGAAGGCCAGCTGTACGCAGGGGCGCTTGCCGCTGCCGCCATTGCTCTGGCCCTTCCCGCATCGGGAGGTTTTTCCGGCATCCTCCTGTCCCTGCTGGGAGCTTCTGCACTCGGAGCGCTCCTGTCAGGGATTTCAGGCTATCTTAAA
>CBDUZM010000456.1:0-3261 GCA_965371685.1 uncultured Spirochaetaceae bacterium
CGTGGTATTCCGCGGCAATGTTATCAAGATGATAGCGGAAGACCGGCATGCCGAGGGGCACGCTATTGCCGCCCTGGGGGCGGATCCCCGGAATCCCGACGAAAAGATTTTACTGGCAGGGAATACCGTAATCAGCAATCTCTGCAATGTTCGTTTCGGCGATAACTACGGTCACGGCGGGAAGTATACCTTTCACTCCAACACGCTGGTCAGGATCGGTGACGATCCCCGCTACAAAACGATCCGCCTTGGCTGGGACGGGTGGAAGTACGAGAGTTACGGGCACCTCTTCTTTGATACTCTTTTTAAAGGCGGATGCGAATTCGACAGCTTCTCTTTCGACGGCGGCCGCGCATCTTACTACGATTTCTCCGTTGGATGGACCCTGAATATCAGAAGTGAACCGGGAGCGGTGCTGACCATAACAGACCGGACATCCCGCGAGGTATTCACCTCTTTTATCCCGAAAGAAGGAAACCTTTATATCGATCTCATCGAGTATGTTCAGAAGCGGGATGAAAAACTCTACCTGAGCCCCTACAAAATCACGGTTACAAAAAACGGCAAAAGGGCGGTTCGGGAAATAATCCTTAACGGTAAAATTGAAATCGAAATCATGCCGTAGTCCGAAATCTTGCCGTCAATCCAGTCCTACTCTAAAAAACTGCTCTTTCGGACAATCGACGCTCTCCAATGCCTTCTTAAGCATATCTTCGTACTTCTTCTCTTCCACCGAGCCTGCCAGGTTCTTTTCCTGATCGAGGTCATCTTCCAGACTGTAGAGATGGTTGTGCGGTTCGAACAATCCTTTTGTAATTTGAGCGCTTGAAACAGGAAGCCTGCCTACAGGCATATTCACGTTTTTCATGAACCGCCCGAATTCGAGCGAATCGCTCATTTGCGGGAGCGGGGACATCCCGAACTCCCATCTTAGAGAATGGATGTTCAGGTCCGCCTCCGGCCGTTGAGGCGCCCTGAAATAGGTCATCCGACCGTCTGTCACGTTGATGAACTTTCCGAAGTAACCGTACAGCGTCCAATCCCTTACCGATTTTTTCTCCTCTCGAATAAGAGGCATTAGAGATCGGCCGTGAATCCCGGTTTCAGGCTTCAAACCAAACAGGTCGAGAATCGTGGGGAAGAGATCCACGTTAGCCGTAAGAGCGTTTATGTGTGATCCGTTTCCTTCATGTCCCGGCACATAGATCATTAGAGGGATATGCACCAGGGTATTGTACTGGGGGCAACTGGGCTTACCGGTATACCCATGCTCCCCGAGGAAATGCCCGTGGTCGGTCATGAGAATAAAGGCAGTATCTTTCCACATGTCGAGATTCGTCATAGTCTCAAATACCCGCCCGATATACTTGTCCAGCAGCGTTACATGGGCCGAATACGCTGCCCTGAGATGGCGGAGATCTCCATCGCTGAAGATGTTTCTCCCGTATTTCGGCCAGAAGAAGAGCGGACCGTCGTAGTCGGGATCGTATTTCTTGACAAGATATTCCGGCGTGTTGAACGGTTCGTGGGGAGCGAACTCATCGACCATGAGAAAGAAGCGCTCGTGGGTGTGGTTTTTCTGAAGCCAGTTATCCACACATCGCAATGTCTTAGCCGGGGGAAGATCCTCTTCGTTTACCATCCTCCTCATATTTCTCGCATATCGTTCCATAAAGTTTCCGTTATGCTCAGGCATATCCGTCGGCTCGGTAACCCACGGATCATTTTCAAACCCCCTGAAAAACTCCCATCCTTCAAAGGCGAAATGATAATTGCCGCTTCCCTTCTCGAACAGGTGGTACGAATCGGTAATGAGCATGGTGAGTATATCGTCGTTGCGGATTATCCGCGGCAGCTCTTTATCCCACGGCTCCAGGGCGCCCCAGGGCCGCCAGAGAAACTCATAGTTACCCGTCCAGAGCTCCCTCCTGGTCGGCATCGTGGGCAAGGAACCTGAAAAATGCCTATCCAAAGTAAAGGCCTTTTTCGCAAACCAGTCCAGATTCGGGGTTTCGGCCAAATCGTGTCCATACATGGAAAGAAAGTGCCTGTTCAGGCTGTCGCAGAGTAAACAAATAACGCGCATGATTTCCTCCTGGAATTTTATGAGTCAACGACTATTCTTAAAATTCAATACCCTTCTGGGCTTTGACTCCCGACCGCAGAGGATGCTTTATTTCTTTCATCTCCGTTACCAGATCGGCTGCTTCGATAAGAGAGGAGGATGCGTAACGTCCGGTAACAACCACATGAAGATCTCTCTTCCTCCCGGACAAGACATCCAGCACTTCTCTCTCTTCGATTATTCCATATTTGATGAGGTATGTCAGCTCATCGAGAATCACTATCCGGTATTTCCCAATACTCATAATATCTTTAGCGAACTGCCAGGCTTCACGGGCTGCCTGCCTGTCCTTCTCCTGATCCTTTGACCTGCGGATAAATCCCCGTCCCATAACATGGAAATCAATCAGATCGCCCAGACGTACTGCAGCTGATTTTTCGCCGGACAGCCTCGAACCCTTGATGAACTGGATAACACAAACTCTGTAACCGTGACCGATTGCTCTTAAAGCAATGCCCATGGCTGCTGTGGTTTTTCCCTTTCCTTTTCCCGTGTTAACGATCAGAAGACCTTTTTTCATATCTTTATCCGGTAATACCCGATGCCTTCAATATTCACACACAGTCCGAACCTGTCAAGCAGTTTGGTCGCACCCGCGAACCTCAAAGAGCTGGGGTATATACTACAATAAACATAAATGCCGCTTGACATTTCGCATGTATTCCCATACATTGCGGTCATAGAGTTGCAGGTGCCTTGCGCTTAATAGGGAATCGCATGAAAAGTGCGAACGCCCCCAGGCACTGTAACAGGCGAGAGCTGCTCAGTGTATGTCACTGGAGAAATTGAATCTCCGGGAAGGCAGATCAGCTTGCTTGAGCCTGAAGTCAGGAGACCTGCCTGCGAACTTTAAAGCTGTTCTTTACTGGGTGTGAAAGAATGGAGTATCTTGAAACACTGCTTTTCCATATCTGTTTCATTTCTCCCCTGGTAATGGGCGCCATAAAACCAAGGTAAAGGGGAAGAACATGAAAAGAAACAAGATCAGGAAAATCGCGGCGGCTCTGTTTGTGCTGTTTCTGCTCCCCGCTCTACTCTGGGCGGCAGGAGACCGGGAAGCAATAGAACAGATCGAAGTACAGAAGGAGGAGATTTCCTTCTATCCTTTCACTTTCAGAGATTCCTATGAAAGAGAG
>CBDUZM010000457.1:0-3256 GCA_965371685.1 uncultured Spirochaetaceae bacterium
CCAGCTTCCTGCCCTCAACTGTCCCCACTTCCTGTGATGACGGCGCCGGCTGGGCGGGTAGAAAACCCGTGCAGGAAAAGAATATGAGAAAACAAACAGAGTGAATTCTATTAGATTTTATGCACATCATCGTATCATCTATTCCATACTATTTGGGTTAGAATCTTTACAACATTGCATTAAAAATGCTATCGTTGGCATTGCAGTGCAATTTATCATTAGAAGCTACAATGTGTCAAGACCAACGATGCTTTACAGGATAATATCACTCTGTTAGGATAACCAAAGACGCTATGAGAATAATAAAACCAATTATCAATAGTCCGGTTATTTTATTGGCGGTATGCTCTTTGCTTTCTCTTACCCGATGTTTCATGCTTCCAAAAGAGGAAGAATTACTGCAGCCTCCTTTAATTACACCCCCGGAAATAACTTACGACGAAATAGAAGTAATAAGAGGAGACATAATCAGCCGGCTTGAAGTAACAGCGTATTTCTTATCAACAGAGGAGAAGAACCTGTACTTCACCTATTCAGGCGGCCGTTTTAAATCTTTTTACTGTGCTTTGGGCGACACAGTATCGAAGGGTGATATTCTTGCGGAATTGGAAACAGGAAATCTTAAAAATCAAATTGAGCAGAACAAACTGCTCCTCGAAAAAGCTAGAATTGCCTATGAAATAAACAAACTCAATGCAGCTAAATATGAGCTGAGGCTCTCTGAAATCGATGTAAAGCTTGCACAGCTTAAACTTGAAGCGCTTCAAGAGACTGCCGCAAATGCCGTGCTTGCAGCTCCAATCTCCGGAGTAATTGCCTATAAGGCTCTTATACAGGAGGGAGACTACATCGATGCTTATAAAACTGTTATCAAAATCGCGGATCCGGCAAAACTGGCGTTGATATATTCACGCGACAGGCGATACGAATTCAAAACCGGCATGAATGTAGACGTTAAGATTGATCAGGAGACATATAAGGGGGAGGTCATTATGACGCCTTCTGATGTTCCGCCTGATGCCGACCCTGAAATGAAGAAGATGGTTGTTTTCAAGGTTGGTAATTTGCCCGGAGAAATATCCCGGGGCGATAATGCAAGAGTATATGCAATATTATCCCAAAAGAAAGATGTTCTCATTATACCGAGTAATGCCGTATATTTTTACGCAACTTCTACATATGTAAATATCCTTGATGATGGTATTAAGAAAGAACGGCCTGTCGAAGTTGGAATAATTACAAATACCGAAGCGGAAATTATAAAAGGATTAAAAGAGGGAGATAAAGTTATCTGGTAAAGGCAGAACTGTGTCGTTATTTTTCATCCTGTTCAGGAAGCTTATTGAAGGCAGGTGGTTTACTCTCTGTCTGTTTCTCGGATCTGTTCTCGCAATAGCATTGATAAGCAGCATTCCAATGTATACCGAAGGTATATTGCAGAAAATGCTGATAAAGGACCTCGAGAACTCACAAACAACTTCAGGAACTTATCCCGGATACTATTCCATCCGGTCAAGCTTCTTTTACGACTCCATGGATAAGGGAATCGATGCCTATCCTGTATATCATAAGAGAGTAACAGAGGAATTGTTTCCTGAAATCGGCTTGCCCAGCATAGCTTATTCTCACCGTCTGACTGTAAATTTCCTGACTGCCCTCCCGGAAAAGCGTCGTGAGGAAAAACCGTTGGCCAGGCTCATGAATATTGAGTCTATAGAAGGCGTAGAGGATCATCTTGATATCCTTTACGGAAATTTATTTTCGAGTGAAATAACGGAAGGATACTATGAGGCTATTGTAACGGAGCAGGCTTTGGCGGAACACGATCTTATGTTTAATGAAATATATAGCATGTCCGATACACGCGGGTTACTGGAAAAACCCTTCAAGGTAAAAATCGTCGGCGTGTTTTCAATAAAAGACAGGCATGATCCTTACTGGCATCAAGGTCTGTGGAGCTATAATAACAGTTTTTTAATAGATTACTCGCTCTTTAACAAGCAGTTTATTGCTGCAAAATCACCTCTTTTCTCAGGCGCCGAGTGGTACTATGCCCTGGATTACCATAAAATAAGCACCACCAATCTTGACCATATAGTGGAAACTTTAAAAAACCAGATTAAGCTTTTCAAAGAATACAGGATTCCTTATAAAATTGCCGCTTTACCTGTACTTGAAGCCTACTATGAACGCGGGCGGACATTACGGACTACACTCATGTTTCTCCAGATTCCTGTTTTACTTTTACTTGCCTTTTATATCTTCATGGCTTCAAAATTTGTAATTGACAGTGAAAGCAATGAGATAGCAGCATTGAAAAGCCGTGGAGCGAGCTCGGTACATGTTTTTTTCCTCTATCTCCTTGAAAGCCTTATTTTAAGCGGTATTTCCCTTATTATCGGTCCGCCGTTGGGGCTTTTCCTCAGCGCGGTAATCGGATCTTCGAACGGGTTCATGGAGTTTGTGTCAAGGACGACGCTCAGCCTCTCTTTGAGCAGGAAAGCTTACCTGTACTCAATAGCCGGTGCTGCGTTCTTTATAGTTACCATGCTTATACCGGCTCTCCTTTCGTCAAGAACGACGATTGTTCTTCACAAACAGGCAAAGGCCAGGACAGAAAAAAAGGCTTTCTGGAAAAAGTACTTTATAGATATTATCCTTCTGGCAGTAGCCGGATATGGATTTTACAGCTACCGGTCGCAGCAGAAAATACTGTTTATTACCGGGCTTGGAGGAAATGATTTACCTCTCGATCCGCTTCTCTTTATTATATCGGTTCTCTCGATCCTCGGTCTGGGATTATTCGCTCTCAGAGCTTTTCCGTATCTTATTAAGCTTATTTTTGTGCTTGGCCGAAAAAAATGGCCTCCTGTCTTCTATGCATCGTTCATTCATGTTGAAAGATCTACGGGACAGAAAAGCTTTTTCATGGTGTTTCTCATTCTTACCCTCTCCATCGGTGTATTAAGCAGCAACACCGCCCGTACAATCAATCAGAATAAAGAAGACAGGATATACTACCTGAACGGTTCGGACATAGTGCTCCACGAGCAATGGCAAAGCGTCGATCCCATAGGGATGACCGGCGCCGGAATACCCGGTTCTCCTTCAGTGGATAAGGATTCTTCACGGGCTGGTATGATTTTATACAGAGAGCCCTCTTTTGAACCGTACAAGACGCTTAAAGGAATTGAAAAGGCGACTAAAGTTTTTAATAAACAAAGCGTGAATGTTCAGACTCTGCAACATCAAATCA
>CBDUZM010000458.1:0-3252 GCA_965371685.1 uncultured Spirochaetaceae bacterium
TTTAATCGTACTGCCGGAATACTCGAATGCACCGGGTTTGGAGGATCCGCAGTCACTCCGGAACTTTGCAGAGAATGAAGGCCATGCTTTTCTTGAAGAAGTGACCAAAGAAGCGAGACGCCTCAACTGCCTGATCGCTGCAGGCACAGTCGCCAAAAGCGGGCCGCGTTGGGTAAACCGTACGTGCCTATTCAACCCTGAGGGTAATGTGGCCTTCTTCTACGACAAGACTCATCTTACTGATGTGGAGATCAATAATCTTGGATTGACGGCAGGGGCGGAGGTTCCCGTGTTCGAATACGATGGTGTTCGACTGGGCTTTGCTGTTTGTTTTGACATGTACTTCCCCGAGTACTTCTCAAGCTTGGCGGCACAGAAGGTCGACATCATCATCTGCCCCAGCTATCAACGGTCGGAATCGGGGGAGCGGATTTGTCTCATTTCCCAGACAAGAGCCCTGGATACCGGGTGCTACATAGTCCGCAGCAGCTATGCGGTCATCGGCTCTCACACAGGCGGTAATTCACTTGTTGCTTCTCCGGAGGGTCAGCTGCTGTCCATTGCCGGTACGGAACCCGGCGCAATTGAAGTTGAAATCGAACCAGCCCGGAAATTCATCAAGCCACGCTCTCATTGCCAACCCCTGATTGAGCATAGAGTCTTGATAGAGGCCCATCGTCGGCCGGTGCTTTATAGACCGGGAATGGAAAGGGGGCTTGCCGTAGCGAACTCGCCCTTTCCACGACTCTGTGCACATCGAGGATTGAGTCATGCCTGTCCCGAAAATACTCTGCCTGCATTTGGTGCGGCATTGGCCCTCGGCGTGCACGAGATAGAATTAGATCTATGGCTGACCCGTGACGGCGTGCCGGTGGTGTGTCACGATCCGGGAGTAGACCGTACCACGAACGGAGAAGGTATGGTAACAGAGATGGACTGGACTGACATCCGGCAACTCGACGCAGGGATCAGGCTGGGAGAAAGGTGGTACGGCGTTCGCATGCCTCGCTTTGAGGAGGTCATCGAAATGGTTGATCGTCGGGCAGTGCTGAATATCCATATCAAAGATGAAGGGCCCGAAGGAAGGCTGGTCAGGCAGGTGTGTGATCTTGTGCGTCAGTATGGGTTGACCCGCCTGGCGTACATCGCCGGAGATTCCGAGGCCGTGCTTCAGACTGCGATGGATTATGATGCCGGTATAGAACGGGCGTGTCTGATTGGGCAAGATTCACCGTCCCTCCAGATCGAACGGGCTCAGGAATTCGATTGTCGCCGGATTCAATTCGGGAGAGCGGTGAAAAAAGAAGATATACATCGAGCCCATAACACCGGACTCGTTTGTAACCTGTACTATTCAGATGAGCCGGCAGATGCGATGGAGTATGTGCGGAAAGGGATCGATGTGATCCTTACAAATCGTCCACACGTATTGTTCGCAGCCGGTTGTTGTTGATTATGTAAATGGTGTGCTCCCTGCCCGTCTGAGTTGAAGGATGTCCGTGCTGCAGCTTTCAGGCTCTGTAGCCAGATAGAGCACTGCGCGAGCAACATCGGCCGGCTGGATAAGCGCGGTTCTGTCAAGGTCGGGTCTTGCCTCTTTTATTAAATCGGTGTCCACACCTCCCGGGCAGATCACGCTTACCCTTATATTCCAGGGCTGTCCTTCCTTTGCCATGACTTTGCTGATCCCCATTACCGCGTGTTTCGATGCTGTGTAGATAACCTGGTCGGTATAACCTTTGATGCCTACCACGGAGGATATATTGATAATCCGCCCTCCACCTGTGTCTTTCATCCACGAGAAGGCGTTCCGGGAGAAGATAAAAGCGCCGCGGGCGTTTACATTCATCACTTTTTCCCAGTCTGTAAGACTTACATGTTCGCACGGCCCGAAATGGCCGATACCCGCGTTGTTGACAAGCAGATCGAGCCGAACTGACTCCCCCCGTATTTTTTCGAACAGCTCCTCGATTTGAACGGGATTCCCGTTGTCGCAATCTTCCGGATAAAACCTTTCGGAAAAGCTCGAGGGTCGGTCGGAGGGCTTCTCATGTGAAGATCGATTATGGGACCGCCAATTGCGGGAAGTCGCCCAAACATACATCCCCTGATCGAGAAGGAGCTCCACAATCGCCTTGCCAATTCCGCGGCTGCCTCCTGTCACCAGGGCTGTTTTTCCTTCAAGAGCTATTTCTTTTGCTTTCATAACGCCTCCCTTACTATATCCCTGCTCTATGAGGGAACACAATAGGAAGCTTTACGATGAGAACTTTACCGATACGGTAATATAATGCTATGTTCAATTCATGAGAGAAGTCCTGGTCATCGCCTTGAGCGGCGGTGTCGATTCCAGCGTAGCAGCGCACATCCTGCATGAGAGATTTCTGCAAAAAAAGAACAGGCTTCTAATCGGTGCAACCCATGTTATGGGTGAGTCGTATCGGTGCTGCAATGTCACTGCCCTTAAGCGGGCAGAGGCCGTTTGTAACAGGTACGGAATGCCTTACTACAGGGTGGATGTCCGTACAGCCTTTGAAGAACTGATTATTCAGGATTTTGTTGATACTTATATGCAGGGCAAAACTCCCAATCCATGTGTTTTGTGTAATCAAATGATACGTTTTGATTTTTTCTTCAAAGAAATAGAGAAACAGCTCCGCCGGGATGGCGCCCTTGGAACTGAAGACACCCTTCGTATTGCCTCGGGGCACTACGCGAGAATAGAGAAGACCGAGACAGGCTTCGGAATTTTCAAGGGGAGAGATCCTCTGAAGGATCAGAGTTACATGCTCTATCGAGTTCCGGGAGCTTCACTGAAAAACATGATCCTTCCTCTCGGTTCCTATTTAAAGTCCGAGATAAAGGCGATGGCCATGGAGCATGAGCTGTTCGATGTCAGAACTGACGAAAGTCAGGATGCCTGTTTTGTGGAGGGAAGTTACGGTGATTTTCTCGTTGAAAAAACGGGGAGAAGGGACCTCCTGGCGCCGGGAGATATCGTAACGAGTGATGGGAAGCGGCTGGGCCGGCATAACGGTTTTATCCAATATACCGTGGGTCAAAGACGGGGATTGGGCTTGGGAAGCGGTCCCTGGTATGTTGTTAGGGTTGATCCTGCCCGTAATCGCGTGGTCGTTGGCAGGAGAGAAGAGCTGCTAAAGGGGTCATTTCAGGTTGAACGCCTCAACTGGTTCATCGAGTCGTCGGAACGCACTCTCATATGCCGGGTCAAGGTTAGATATCAAACAGGAG
>CBDUZM010000459.1:0-3249 GCA_965371685.1 uncultured Spirochaetaceae bacterium
GGAAGTGGATATGAAGGCAAGGATGAACGGAAAAACAAAACTGCTGTTTCTGATAATTCTGGCAGGTACTTTCATTTTGACGTTTCCCGCTGTGGGGTTATCCCTGGACGATGTGCTTGGCAAAATAGACCAGACCTTTGAGGTTAGAGCGGCGCTGTTGGCAGTTGAATCGATGGATCGGCAGATAGCAGCGCTGCGGTATCCGGGCGATGTCTCTGTGACTGTTCAGCCATCGGCCACCGCCAGCACTCCGGAAGGAGGTCCCTTCGCCGAGACGGTCGACCTGTCCGGGTCGGTGTCGGTGAACATTCCTGTTGGACTCTCAGACAGCAGAGAACAGGCTCTTTCAGATGCATCAATCAGGCTGGAGCTGACAAAGGTTGAACTGGAAGGCGCCAGAGCGAATGCATTTATTAGACTCTATTCTCTCTATCAGGACGCGTGGCTCGCGCAGAAGGAAATGCAGGTTCTGACCCTGGAGAACGAAGCGGTCCGGCTCAGATACGACCTGCAGAAGAAGCTTTTTGAAAGTGGTGAAATCGCGCTTACCGATCTTTCCAGAACCGAGGAAGATTTCATACAAGCCCAGTCAGCTCTTCTTCAGGGGGGATTAAACGAGAGGCTTGCCTGGTTCGAGCTTTCCTCCGCCATAGGTCTTTCAAGGTCTGATGAGACGCAGCTGGAGGAATTCCTGGACAGCTTCGGCTCGCTGGTAAAGCCGCCGTTCCTCTCTTCATGGGCCGGGGAGAACGATCCTGCAGTTCTTTATCAGAAAGACAGGGTCCGCCAGATCGAGGAATCCATAACAGGGCTGGAGCGTCTCGATATAAGCTCGACCTTTAAAACAACGTTGAACGCATTTTCCCACTCCGCCTCACTGAGTTTAAATATGGATTCCCCCAGCTTGAACGGTTCCTATTCCTTTCCCCTGTACACCTTCGGCGATACGTCATCGTCCTCGGGAGGCGGGGCCGGCACATGGAATGTCGGATTTCAGATAAGCCTTTCCTACAGCTCAAACAAGGGAGACAACCTGGAAGCGGCCTCGCTTTTGGTTGACCTGGAGAGGGAAACGGTCAGGCTGGAGACTCTTCTGGAATCCGTGGATCTGGAAATCCGTTCCAAATACCAGCAGTACCTTTTATCGGAAGATTCGGTAGACCAGGCGGAAAGAAATCTGGAGCGTGCATTGGAAAACCGAAAGATAGTCCTGGAGAGAAAAGATCTGGGGCTGGTTCTGGATGATGAAGTCATTGAAGCGGATTCGCAGGTGGCAAGAGCCTCCTGGCAGGTCAAGTCTGCTATGGTTAAGCGGGAAAAGGCAGAGATGGCTACAGCTCAATCTGCATTCTATTTCGTGCAATATCTATCAAAGGGAGAGTAAAAGATGGCATCAGGAAAGAAAAAGACAATTATTATCATTACCCTGGCTGTAGTAACCATAGCCGCGGCAGCGGCCGGTATTTTGCTTACCAGGAATACAGCCTCCCGGACCTCTTCTGATGAAGAGCAAATACTTACTGTGGAGGTAAGAAACGGTAGTGTTTCCGTTATTGTGGAAGGCCCCTCTATGGTTGAGCCGTATCGTTCTCAGGATGTACGGGCCCGTACTTCCGGAGAAATCCTTACAGCACCAGTAGAAGGCGATACCTTCAGCCAGGGCGATATCCTTATTCGATTCGATGACGGCGATCAGAGAAATGCCGTCAGACAGGAGGAAATAAACCTGGCCCAGGCAAAGATCGATCTGGAGAGGGCTGACATGACACTTGCCAGGGCTGAGGAAGACCTTACTGAGAAGCAAAGGCTCTTCAAGAGCGGCGCGGCTTCCCAGGCTCAGGTAACGGCCGCGGAGGGGGCTGTATCGAATGCCGATCTTTCTATGAAATCGGCAAGACTCAAGGTAGACCAGGCGGTATTGAGCCTGGAGAAGGCCGGGAGTGAATATGAAGGCACCGTAATAAGAACGCCCTTCGCCGGAGTCGTGCTTAAATCTTTCGTGTCCATCGGGGACATTGTGAACTCCGGTTCTCTTCTTCTAACTTATGTCGACCTCGCGAAAGTCAGACTTCGGGCGGAGGTGGATGAATTCGATATTGGCAAAGTAGAGCCCGGGCTGTCCGTAACCATTACCAGCGACACTCTGGGGGATGAGAAGCTCAAATCTAAAGTTGAGCGTATCAGCCCATCCGCAGAAGTTATCAACAATATATCGATTTTTACGGTATCTACTGTGCTGAACAACAGCGACGGTGTACTGAGGCCGGGTATGAGTGCGGATTTTTCCATTCTGATAAGCTCAGATAAGGGGATAGTGGTTCCTACAAAAGCCGTGTCAACGGTCAGGGGAAGGAGCTATGTCAAGGTATATGAAAACGAGGAGGTTGTGACGAAACGTATTACCATAGGGGCTGATGACGGCATCAATACGGCAGTACTCGAAGGTCTGGAAGAAGGAGAGGTGATTGTGCTTCCAAGCACCGCCGTTTTTAACTTTTCAACAACCGAAAGCAATACCGGCGCCACGATTGTGCCTGTCACTGTTCCGGGAACGGGGGGAGGTTCGAAATGCTCGAAATTAACGAATTGAGCCGGCATTACACGATGGGGCCGACAACCGTCAAGGCGATAGATAATCTATCCCTGGACATTAAGGAAGGTGAGTTTATCTCTATTGTTGGTCCCAGCGGATCCGGTAAAACCACCTTGATGAATATTATAGGGTGCCTCGACTCCCCGACGACGGGAAATTATCGACTGGCCGGAGAGGGAGTGGCTTCTCTGAGTAAGAACCGGCTTGCGGAGATCCGGAATAAATACATCGGTTTTGTCTTTCAGGCCTTTAACCTGCTGCCCCGGGTAACGGCACAGGAGAATGTGGAGCTGCCGCTCATTTATGCCGGTATATCACCCAGGGAGAGAAAGGAGAGGGCCAGGGAGATTCTGAAAAGGGTCCATCTGGATGGAAGGGAGCACCATGTGCCTAAAGAGCTGTCCGGGGGGCAGCGGCAGCGGGTGGCGATAGCCCGTGCTCTGGCGGCAAATCCAAAAGTGATCCTGGCGGATGAACCAACGGGCGCCCTCGATTCGAAGACAGGAATTGAGATCATGAAGCTTTTTCGTGAACTCAATGAGGAAGGCGTAACTCTCGTGATGGTGACCCACGATAAAGACCTTGCCGGACAGGCAAACAGGATCGTGCAGATTCATGATGGTCAGGTTCTGCAGGACCTTCCGGTAGAGGAGTGG
>CBDUZM010000460.1:0-3228 GCA_965371685.1 uncultured Spirochaetaceae bacterium
ATATTATAAGGGAGGGGAACATATCGTCCGTGCCGTCAAATCAAGATTCCCGACGGTAAAGACCGCAGCTTTCAGCAATTGGTCATGGGATCACGCGCAGTATTATGCTCACCCAAATTACCACATCTCTGCGGAGCACTTCGACTTCAATTTCTCTACTCACACCCGGATCAAAGACGAATTGAAAGCGAAGCTGGTGCATCTTTCCGGAGAGGAGCTGAAAAAAGCGTATTCCGTAGAATTGCTCAGCTTGCACGAATTGGAACGTTTGGAGCACTCCAAGCTTTCCGGCGAGGAAGTGGATCTGGAGAAAGCATATCTGGTGGAGTGCGGCAGATTGAGAAAGAGGAGATGATTGACCACCTCTCTGCTCCGGTCGGCGCCGACATTATTGACATTCCCGCCACGATTGCAAATATTTACGGAGTTCCGTACGGTGGTGAGGGCACGAGTGTACTGTCGATAATTATTTACAGCTGATATATTACTCGGTGCCCAGGTTCACAACTTCGTAGTCGGTAATCATCCAGTAGCGATCCTTTCGCTCCAGATAGTAAGTGTACCGCTTGACCTCTGTGTAATCCCTGTAGCGGAATTTCTCCAAAACAATAACCGAACCTTCGAAAGGGCTGTAGGTGGTCTTGAGAATTTCAAATTCCGTGGGAATAACGAGGATATCCTGGTCCACCAGCTCCTGCTTGAGCTCCTTCCGATAGTCGCTGATAAGATCAAGTCTCTTTTCTTCCGGCAGCCGGTTGTAGCGTGCCCTCCAGTCAGGATTCTTCAGAAGGAGACTCTCGATGTCCAGATAGATAAAAAACTTTTCCCATTGACTTCTCTGGCGGGCGAGAATAGTGAAGTCAACAACTTCATCGGGAGGGATGACCTCTCTCTCGACAACCTCGCCGGTCTCCTCTTCCACAAGAGCCTCCAACTCCGGAGCGAGGAGAGGCGGCCTTAAGTTGAGTGACAAAATGTTCGATGAGATCGCTACTGTCTTGCCGGTCGGCGGAAGAATGGGGTAGAAAAAGGCTTGAACCGTCAGCAGCCCCGAACGGTCCAGATCAACGAAACGGTCCAGATCAACGATAAACCCGTACTCTTCTTCAGGTTCCAGAATCATCTCTTTAAACAGGACATATTGATAGGAGCTTCTTTCTATGGTAAATTCCTTCGAGTGATCGAGTACTGTATTGGCAGGAGTCTTTACTTCGAAATCCAGGTTAAAAACCTTGTTGTCCGCCACCCTGAAGTGGACAGGCTTCAACGCTCCATTGACTACTGTTACCTTGATCTTGATCTCTTCCGTCTTGTTGAGGTAGAAAATTTTCTTGTCAAAAAAACGGACAAAGATACTTATGTCCCCCTGCTGTTGAGGCCAGACATGAGTGGCAACTGTCATAAGAAACAGAATTGGTAAAAATCGTCGTATTTTGCTCATTACTATTATCCCATATTATTTTCGGAACTTAAAATGAGAACCTTATTTATAAAGTTTTTTTCTTCTTCTTTAAATTCATACAAACCGTACAAGGATCTCCTGGCGAGAGTTGAAGCAGATGACTTCCCTGTAGAGGCGGAAGGATGCCAGGAAGGTTTTCTTTCTCTCCTGCTCAACGAACTGGACAGCCGGTCAGCCTCTTCATCCCTGATCGTTCTCCCAACGGACAAGGAAGCCGAAAACCTCTACCAGGATCTTCTCCTTTTCTGCGATCATGAAGTCGTCGAGTTCCCGTGGTGGGGCTGTGTTCCCTACGGTGATGTCCCGCCGCTTAGCTCGGTTTTCGCCGAGAGGGTTCATGTATTGACCCGTCTCCTCTCGGGCGAAAAGCTGCTGGTCGTAACATCCCTCAGAGCTTTTCTCAACCCTCTCCCCGATCCTGATTACCTCTCCTCACAGTTGATCCGCATCAGAAAAGGAGATCCCCTTGATTTTCACATGATGGAGAAAAAACTGAGCCGGTTCGGGTATCTGCGGGTGCCAAGGGTCAGCGTTCGAGGTGAATTCGCCGTTCGCGGTGAAGTGATAGACATCTTTGTCTCAGGCAGAGAAGAGGCAATCCGCATCGTGCTGGGATTCGACGAGGTCGAGGAAATCAGGCTGTTCAACCCTAACACACAGGCCTCCATTGAAAAGAGGGAGGAAGCGGTACTATTTCCGGTGCGTGAGCTCGTGCTCGATGACGACCTTATTAAGGCAATAGCAAGCAGATTGATTCCTCAAGGATTTGAGGAAGAAGCTGCCGAAGACTTACGCCAGGAACTTGCAGTTAATCCTGAAAAGACAGGCGTCGAGTTATACTACCCCATGGCTTTTAGTGAACAGTACTGTCTTCTTGACTACCTTTCCAGGGATTCAACTCTCTACCTCCACGATATGGAAAGGCTGGAGCGCGGCTCTCAGGTATTGCGGAAGGAGTATCTGGAGCTGTACCGAAAGGGTTTGAGTGAAAAACGTGTGGTTCCAAGGCCGAAAGATATTCTGCTTGATCTTTCAAAAATACAGAAAAACTTTCACCGGATCATCAGATTCCCATTGATCAAAACCGGCGAAATCAGCAGACCGTTGGATCTGCAATGCGACCCTCCCCGATCTTTCTTCGGCAACATCCCCTTCATGCAGGAAGAGTTGGAATCTCTCATTAAGTCAGGTTACCGGATCTGGATTTTTGCCGTTTACCCGGCACAGGCTGAGCGGATTAAAGCGATTCTCAAAGGTTTGGATGTGGAAATCCTTCCCCTCGGCATATCCCGGGGATTCGTCCTGCCTGATCTGAAAATCATGGTAATCCAGGAAAATGAGATTTTCGGCAGGAAAAAGAGGATTCCCCACTCAGTTCAAAAGGTTAAAAGCAAACCCATCGACACATTTGTAGATTTGGATCCGGGAGATTATGTGGTCCACATAAATTACGGGATAGGGATATTCAAAGGCATCGAGCGGATTCGAGCCGCCGGCAGCGAGAGGGACTACATCCACCTGGAGTATGCGGATAGTGAAATACTGTACATTCCCATTGAACAGGTGAATCTCGTACAGAAATATATCGCCCAGGACGGCAGAACGCTGCGCCTGGACCGAATCGGAGGCAAGAGCTGGGAAAACCGCAAAAAACGGGTAAAGAAGTCCGTGGAAGATCTGGCAGAACGTCTTTTGCGGCTCTATGCGAAGAGGAGAAGCACACCGGGCTACGCCTTTAGCCCTGACACGGACTGGCAGAGTCAGTT
>CBDUZM010000461.1:0-3221 GCA_965371685.1 uncultured Spirochaetaceae bacterium
TTTTGTTTTCTTCTACTGACATTTCCATTCCTCCTGGTTTTCTGATTTACCTTTTACATCCCTCTCGAATTTTATAAGAGTCCGGTCATCTCATAACACACCACCTCCTTCTCGGTGTAACCCATCGCTCCCGCGGCGGGACTTCACCTAAACATGTGCGGCCATCTTTTAAGGCCGTACCCCTAAACTAAATAAAGCAAAAACCGTGCCGAAAAGCCGGAAAGAGAAAATAAGGCATTAAGCGGCCGTAAATGAGGTTCATTTCCCGGTTAGTTACGATCCCGTGGCTCCAATATATTGGAGGCCCTCCATTATTTTGGAGATTTCACCGTCATGCGACAACGGAAAAGAGGGCTTTTCTGCCCGTCTCTATTGACATGTAACTTGAGCTGCTTATAATTTGAAGAGAACCCGGATTGCTGCTTCATCAGATGCCTCTTCATCCCGAAAAGAAGGAGCCAATGTATGGCAAAACACGATTCACCCACCCCCAACAAAACTGATCTTGCCGAAGCGAAGGATCTCGATCGGCAGCTCTCCGAGGCTATGAGCCGGAAGGACCTGGACGCAGCGATGGCCTGCTTCTGGAATGACCCGGACATGGTCTTAGTGCAAAATGGCAACGTTCATCGCGGTCCCGATGCCGTACGTGCCGCATTCAAAGAGATGTTTGATCTGAACGAATCAATCAGGCTGGAGGTCAACGAAGTCACTCATGTCCCGTCAGGTGATGGGGTCATAGGGGTCGGCACCGCGACATACGACCTGAAGCCTTCGAGCGGTCCACGCCATCTAATGATCGAGCGATGGTCGGACCTCCGCAGGAAGATCGACGGCCGCTGGGTCTATGTGCTCGACCACACAACGGTGATGCCCAAGTAGGAACAGGCCCCGGGTATCAGCGATGCGGCCGGGGCTCACTCGTCCGTCAGAGCGTAGGACACGGCTTGCTCCAGGGTCATGTTCTGCCCTATCTTCCATTCCGCTGCCGCGACCTCGTCATCGAGACCAAGTTCTTCGGCGAAACGTGGATCGTATCGGCTGTCGGAATTGAGGATTGACTCTGAGAAAGCTCCCAGACGCACGGCACGCTTGCTCCGGCCCTCACGCCTCGCTAAACCATAAAAACCACCTATGAACCAGGCGAGATACCCCCTGGCGCCGAGGTCCATGGCCAGGCGAAGACCTTCCGTGAAAAGTTCCTTCGCCTTTCCGATCTGCCCGAGACCGAGGTATCCATCTGCGAGACAGTTGATGTTGTCGAAGATCGACCAGCTGTCGTCGATCTCACGGGCGATACGCAGCGAATCGAGATACCACGGTTCAGCCGCTTCAAGCTCCCCGGTCCAACTGACGACATTACCCATGCCACTCAGCGCCTGCGAAAGGAGGAAGGGATCCTCCGTTTTCCGCGCGAGAACGATCACCTCCTCGAGCGCGGCCCGCCTGCTGGCCAAGTCTTTGTCCTGCCGTCGCAGATGCGAGTAGGCAACCTTGAGGCACCAGGCGATGGCCCAGGAATCTCCCGTTTCTCGGGCGATTGCTACGCTCTCGTCCGCGAATGCCCAACCCTCTTCGCCTTCGATATCGTCTTTCCAACTCAGCCACACTTGCGAGAGGGCAATACCCCGCTGGTTACCCGCCTTACGCCAGAGCCTGAGACTCTCCCTGAAGAATTGCTTGCCTTCCGGATTTCCCCAGAAAGTACTGCCGACACAGAGTCTCAACCAACCGAGAAAATACGCCGCCTTCGCTCTGGGACCTGGAGGACCGACTCCGAGGGCAGCGGCATGGAACAGCTCCAGCCAGTGCTGTCCTTCCGTAAAGCGCGCTCTACGGAACCAGAACCATCCAAGCGCGCCGGCGAGGCGGAGTCCGTCCACCAGCTCTCGCCGGTCGTACAGCCAGGTAAGCGCTGCCCGGATGTTGCCGTACTCATCCTCGATCCGGTCGAACCACCGCATCTGGTCGGGACCGTACAGCTCGGGCTCCGCATGTTCAGCGAATCGGAGGAAATAGGCTGCAAATAGCGGCTCTATTGCGTCGAGCTCACCACTTTCCTCGAGTCGCTCCCGGGCGTATTCGCGGATCGTTTCCAACATTCGGAATCTGGATTCCCCCTTGGCTTCCACCAGCCTGACGAGACTCTTCTCTGTCAGCGAGGAAATATTTGAAAAGAGATCCAGATCTTCCCCTGCCATACGGCACACCGCCTCGGCTGCATCCAACGTGCAGCCGGCGGGAAATACCGACATCCGCATGAAGATACGCCGCTCTCCCGGCTCGAGAAGCTCATGGCTCCAGTCGATCTCGCTTCTCAGTGTCTGCTGGCGCTCCGGCAGATCACGGCACCCCCCTTTCAGCAGATTCAGCCTGTTTTTCAGCTTTTTCAGGAGAGTCTTCGGCGTGAGCACCCTGATCTGCGTCGCGACCAGCTCGATGGCCAGGGGCAGACCATCCAGGCGGATGCAGATATCGGCCACCACCTCCACATTCTCATCGCTTAGCTCGAAGGTGGGCCGAACCGCAGCAGCCCTCTCGGCGAATAGCCGTACGGTCTCACAGCGCTTCATCACCTCCACACGCTGCTCCTGAGAGGGAAGCTGCATCGGGGAGACCTGAAACACCCGTTCGGCCTGCAAGTGCAGCACCTCCCGACTGGTGGATAGAATTTTCAGCTGCGGGCAGCTCACTAAGAGCTTAGCGACCTGCGGGACTGCCGGCAGCAGGTGCTCGAAGTTGTCCAGCAGCAGCAACACCCGCTTGCCCCCCAGGTAGTCCTTAAGCGTCTCCAGCAGGGGTCGGCCGTTACCGCCGGTCTCCCGGACATTCAGCGCCGCGGCAACGGCCCCTACCACGTGGTTCGGTTCGTGAATAGCTGCAAGGTCCACGAAGAACAGTCCCTGCTCGAAACGTTCGTACAGCCCGGCGGCCGCCTGCAGTGCAAGTCTCGTTTTGCCGGCGCCCCCAGCACCGGTGAGCGTCAGGAGCCGCACCTCCTCCAACCGCAAGGTTGCCCGCACGGCTTCCAACTCCTTTTCCCGACCGATGAACGGCGTTGGCTGGGTCTGAAGATTGTTCGGACTGCTGTCCAGAGTCTTGAGCTGATCTAACCCCTTAGGGAGATTCGGGTGCTCCAGCAGGTGGATGGGCTGCGCCGGGCTCAGGTCCTTCAGCCGGTGAGCTCCCAAGCAACGCAGAGTCGTGCCTTCAGGAAGCTC
>CBDUZM010000462.1:0-3211 GCA_965371685.1 uncultured Spirochaetaceae bacterium
CCGGTTTCATTGGGATAGGTAACGTGAAAAAAGCCGGCCATGTTGGTACTGGTCGTAGTGTAAAACCGGTCCTTTTCGACGAAACCGAGATATGCGGGATTGTAGCTGGGAGCGTAATAGATCAGCTCCACGTTGAATTTCGGACTGGCGGCGAACAGTTTATTAAGGTAGTATTCGACCGCTTTGTTGGTCTTGTCGATTTTTTCCGCCCTTCTCAGACTCTTGCTGGCTTCCGTGATGTCGTTACGATCCACTGCGTCCACCGCTTCGGAAAATGCAGCGAGCACCTCTTCAGCCTGTTCTACCTCGACCTCTTCGGCTTCAGCGACGGCTGGCTGCACCTTCAGATCCAGGGAAGCTATAACAGCCCTGGACAAAGCGGAAATTACCCGCTTGTATTTCTTGGGAGGAGCGTCCGCCTTTTCGCTGGCCACCACAGAACCGTTTTCAACATCCAGAAGCTTGATTGTGACGGCAAGGTCCCCAAAAACATCGAATATATCACCTGTCAGAAGATAGTTGGCTGAAAGAAGGTTCCCGATTTTAAGCTGCCTTGTTTCGTCGGCTATATCGGAGAGGGCGAACTCCTGCTCCTTAAGTAAAGCGTTCCGTTTTTCCCGTTCGATGATTGTAATCCCCTCGACTGAAGCGAGCTCCACCGCCAGGAATTCAGCGAAACCTTTTCCGAGATACTTAAAGGAAGGATTATCGCTCTGCACCTCGAAGTCGAGTACCGCAATGCGGGTCTCTTCCTTTGCGAAAACCGAAAAAGCGGTCAGTACTGATAAAACGGAGACAATAAACAGTATTCTGTATTTTACCTGACGCAGCGGCCGTTCCCTCAATAATTTCATGAAAACAGACTACATCAGGTTAATTATACCTTCAAGTCTTTTTTACGTGCAAAATCTGTTTTCTCGAAACGATAGTTTGACATTTTCGATGACTCGCATTATACAGGATCATATCTGTTAAGGGGAAAAACATGGATAAGAAAAAATATGCAATTGTCGGCTGCGGCGCGCGCCACGGTATGTATATGAAGGCGGTCATAGATAAATTTCCGAAGTATTGTAAGCTCGTTGCCCTGTGCGACAACAACGAAGGCCGTATGCACCTCAGCGTAAAGAGGCACCTGGCCGGCGGTTCGGAGCTTCCTCTATATGGGGAGATGGAATTCGATTCCATGATCAGCGATACCAGCCCGGATTTTGTAATAGTGACAACCAGGGACTCGTTTCACGATAAATACATAATTCGTGCCATGGAGCTGGGCTGCAGCGTTATGACGGAAAAGCCGATGACGATAGATGCTGAGAAATGCGCCAGCATACTAAAAGCAATCGATCGGACAGGGAAAGAGCTCCGTGTCACTTTCAACTACAGATACTCTCCTCCTCGAACCCAGGTCAAAGAGCTCCTGATGTCCGGCGTTATAGGCCGAATCGTCTCGGTGGATTTTCACTGGCTTCTCGACATACGTCACGGAGCGGATTACTTCCGCCGCTGGCATCGGAACAAGGAGAATTCCGGCGGGCTTATGGTACACAAGGCAACCCATCACTTCGATCTGGTCAACTGGTGGTTGAGCAGCACGCCGGACACGGTGTTTGCCCTGGGGAGCAGACAGTTTTACACACCGGAAACCGCCCGGCGTTACGGTCTGAACGACAGGGGAGAGAGGTGCCTCGACTGTCCCGAGAAGGGAAAATGCCGATTCTACATCGACATCGAGTCGGAGGGCTTGAAAAACTTGTATCGGGATTGTGAATCCTATGACGGATATTACCGGGACAGGTGTGTATTTTCCGATAAGATAGATATTGAGGATACAATGAATCTGGTGATTCGCTACAAAAACGGCGCCTATATGAGCTATTCACTGAACGCCTACTGCCCTAAAGAAGGTTACAGTATTACCTTTAACGGCACCAGGGGAAGGCTCGAGCATACTACATTGGAAACTTCGTATGTGAGCGGATCTGCAAAGAGCAAGGTTCACGAGACCATTAAAAAGGGATCAAGTACATGGGTCTTTCCACATTTTTCCGAGCCTTATAAGGTCGAGTTGTGGACGAGTGCCGGTGGACACGGCGGCGGTGACGATCCTATGCTTCAGGACCTTTTTCACCCTCAACCACCGAAGGACAAGTACAAACGTGCAGCCGGCGTGGCGGACGGCGCCTGGTCCATTCTCACCGGTGTTGCTGCAAATAACTCTTTGGCAACCGGCCGTACTGTTTCGGTTCCCGGTCTGGTTGACGCTCTGCCCGATCCGGAGCATACTGATATGCCTGAATGGTGATATGAATTTTGCATGGAATTTTTTTATTGATTTAGGTCTGATATCCATCGCTCTTCTGCTGGCGACTGCTCTCAGGGCGAAGATACGATTCCTGCAAAAATTCCTGATTCCAAATGCCCTGACCGCCGGTTTTCTGCTTCTGCCCCTGTACAATTTCGTGCTGCCCCGGTTAGGCCTCCAAACGGGGGGCCTTGAGACTCTGATCTATCACATGTTGAGCCTATCTTTTATTTCAATGAGCCTGCGGGAAAGAAAGGGGAAGGTGTTCAGCCGGCGTATAATCTCCACCGGAGTGATGATCGTTACCTCTCTGACTGTGCAGAGCCTGATAGGCTTGGGCCTGACATTCTTCTTTATCGCGACTTTTTTCCCGAACCTTTTTCCCAGCTTCGGTCTTTTTGTGCCTCTCGGTTTCGAGCTGGGTCCCGGGCAGGCTTTTGCCATCGGCAAAGGGTGGGAGGCGTTCGGTTTCGAAGGTGCCGGCAGCGTGGGTTTGACATTTGCCGCTTTCGGGTTTCTCTGGGCCTGTTTCGGCGGAATCTTTCTAATAAACCTCGGGATACGCAAAGGTTGGCTTTCCGCGAAGAAGGCGGAGTACCTCAGGAACAGGGGAATCCGGACCGGAATTTATAAAAAAGACGAAGAGAAACCGGTAGGCTCAAGACTCACCACAATGCCTGACGCCGTGGAGAGCATGTCTATTAATCTAGGTATGGTACTGGGTGTATATCTTCTTACTTTTTTATTGTTGAAGCTCGTCACATTCCTCCTCGCCTTCGCCGGTCCGCAGGGTGAGGAGCTGGCAGTAAATTTATGGGGTATATCCTTCATTTTCGCCGCTCTTATCGCTCTTCCGGTCAGAAAAATACTGGAGAAAACCAGGATCGTTCATATCCTGGACGACGA
>CBDUZM010000463.1:0-3199 GCA_965371685.1 uncultured Spirochaetaceae bacterium
GAGCCAGATCGAGATACCGTCAGAATCGTTCGTGCCCCGTAACAGCCGGGCCGGGAGTTCGAGTCCTGCCCTGGGACCTCAGGATAGTTGCATCTATTATCGCCAGTAAATCGATCATCTCAGCGTTCACACTGTCGGAATACCACCCGTAGACCGGAAAAGCGATCCGCCACATAGGCATAGTCTTCCAAGACGACTACTCCCGAGGCGTTTGAACCCGCCTCAAACTATGACCTTCAGGTGTTTATCAAACCAGGGGGGATTCCAGTACATTGATTTCAACGTTGAATAAGTATGTGAACCGGCTGCCGTTTTATCATCACGGCAGCCGGCTTGTTTGAGAGTACCCCATGGGAGCCGACCATTGAATAAGAATCATCTTCTGATTCTTTGAGAACCCATTGCTGGCTTTTATCCACATAAAGTAAACGCCGGAAGGAACCTTGGCGCTGTAATCATCCAAACCGTTCCAGCTTTCCTGGTATTCGCCGGCCTGCATGAAGCTACAGTTGTGCAGTGTCTTAACCAATCGTCCCTCGACATTGTATATCTTCATGGAAACGGTTGCCGCTTCTTTAAGACCGAAGCATATAGTGGTTTGAGGGTTAAAGGGATTTGGATAAGGTCCGCTCAGAAAATTGCCCTTGGGGCTTTCCGTCACGTTATCAGCGCCCAGCATGGGTAATGGTGGCACGTTGACAAAAGGAATGGGTATGGGATCATACCACATTTTTAATCTTATACTTACACTCCTGATCCCGTCCAGGTCGTAACAATTCGGACAATCCTGATTGCCTGAATATACGGTTAATGTTGCATTGGGATTACGATAGTAAGTATTTCCCGGAACTAACCAACGGAAGGATCCCTTCATAATGAAAAAACCTGGAACTTGTGGATCTTTAACAATATAGGTGTAATAGTCATAAGTTATTGTATTATCGTCTAATTTAATCAGATAGTGAACGGTCCCCGGGGCGGGAAGATAACCGGAATATGTGGCATATGCGGTCCATTTTACTAAGACCTGGATGCCTGTGTGCCAAAGATCTCCTTCATCTGGACTTTCAATCTCAAGGTCGTAGGTATTATAGGAAGCCATGCTGTCAGAGGAATAAAGAATTATTGCGATAGCTAATATAGCAACAAGCAGAATGCATTTTTTGAGTTTCATTATAAATCAACTCCTTTTTCTTGTTATGTTTTCCTATGAAGTTAATTTAAAAAATGCTCGAACAATTCCAGCTTTTCAAATTTCAATGGTCTCAGCCGATACTCCATTGAATCCCCCCTAAAAATCCTCCTCCTGAAATCTCCAGACAGCATATTTTACACTTCGATCATTACGATAAAACCTCCTTCCAAAATCACTGTTCGTTCCCTTGGTTTAGTTTCGAGATCTTTTATCTCACCCTTTGTTTGATCATTGTTGTTTTGAATGTATATATCCAATTACGCCCCGACGATATCCACTGCCTTTCCCTCTGTCAAGGCTTTTCATCCCCCGCAGGAAGGTGTCCCTTCTATTGGCTCTATATTGATCGTAAGGTGCAACCTCAGCGCTGATATGACTTCCGCTGTCAACAAGTAGTTCATGGTTTTGATTTTTCACATGTCAGAATCCCTTCAGTGTGGTAGCGTGGGAAGAGGTGGAGCCAGTAATAACGACGGTTGATCAAGCTGATATTCGTGGGTTGGGTACCACCTTACTTTTTTCCGTCAGGCGCCTTCCTCTCTCTGATAACGAGGGTTTGGGGATACCTCTCAGCGCTGTCGAGGGTTACGCCAAACCGGGGCTGCACCTCTTCCCGAGACTACAGTTCATAGGTTGAGCTACTACATGTTCATGCCGCCTTTTTTACTTCATTGGCGATGGCCCACATGAACGCGGCCAGTTCTCGAGCGATCGCGGTGACGACGAGGTTTGGGTTCTTCCCCCTGGCGACGAGTCTCCGGTACCGCTTGCACAGACGCAGCTGCGCCTTCCAGGCGATGTTCTGGATCGAAGAGGGGAGATTCTCAAGGCGGACCTGGATGACACGGGAGACCTTCGCCGGGTGGCGGTAGGCCCACGCTCCTTCGACGAGCACCCGGCGAGCGTGACTGTTTCCTGTCTTGGTGATACCGCCGAGGCGTCGTTTGCCGCCGCTGGAGTGCTCGCTGGGGGTGAGCCCGAGATATGCCATGAGCTGTTGGGGATTATCGAAGCGGGTAAGATCACCCACTTCGGCAACGACTGTGATGGCCACGGTGAACCGGACGCCGCGGAGCGCCTGGAGCGCATCCACTACCGGATAGAGCCGCCATGTAGCAGCGAGTTCTCGGAGCTCGACCTCGATATGAGCGAGGCGCGCTGTGTGCTCAGAGATGGCGCGCACGTATTCCTGGAAGACGATCTGCTGGGCCGGCGCCGGACAGACGACCGTTGAGAGCCATCGCAGGTGCGCCTTGCTCCAGTTCGCCGTGCCGGTGTAGCGGATGTCGAGGCGCAGGAGTAGGGCCTTCAGGCGTGACTTGGCGGCCTTTTGATCACACATCGCATCCTCCCTCGCACGACATAGATCACGGATCGCCTCGTCCTCGAGCCGAGGGACATAGACAGCAGTCAGGTCTCCCGATCGCATCAGCTTGGCCAGCTGAACCGTGTCGCGGGGATCGGTCTTGACACGGTCTCCCGCCTTGCGCGGTATAAGCGACGGGGCGACCACGTAACACTTATAGCCTTTCTTGGTGAGGTATCGATAGAGAACGTACCCGCAGGGACCGGCTTCATAGACGAAGACAAGCTGATTTGACTTCGACTGCATCCTGCGCACCATCTTGTCGATATCCTGCTGGCGGGTACCGATGCGACCGAGGTATATCACCTCGGCTGACCGGTCCTCTGGCGCGTAGGCGACAGAAATAAAATCCTTGTGGCTGTCTAGGCCGACGAAAAGTGTGCTACACTTTTTCATGGCTGACCTCCGTGGTTAAGGGTTAATGGCAAATACCATTAATGAGGCACTGGCCTCTCAGAGGCTAACCCTCGAAAAATCGGAGGTCAGCCTCTTTCTCACGGAAGTCATAATGTCTGAGATGAAGGTGTGTAGAATAAGAATCAGCATTCGATTTATATGATGATGGAGTGTCATAAATACAGGTTTTCACTTGGGCGAGCTAGTACCCCAGAGGGAGCCAGATCGAGATACCGTCAGAA
>CBDUZM010000464.1:0-3188 GCA_965371685.1 uncultured Spirochaetaceae bacterium
CCAACCGAGGAAGCAGCTCCAACCGAGGAAGCAGCTCCAATCGAAGAAGCAGCTCCAACCGAAGAAGCAGCTCCAGCCGAGAGCTTGGCGCCAACTAAAAGCGCGGATCTGGTCGGGAGCGTGAAAAAAGACAGCAGAGTGGATACACCCATTCGTACACCGACAAGAGAACGCGAATATCCGAGAGATACGAGACAACGTGGCGGCAACGAATCGAGAGGAGAATATCAGGACGCCGGGTCCAGGGGCGGTCGATATAGAGTCTACTACAGAAAAAAGGTTTGCAAATTCTGTTCCAGAAAAATTAAGATAAACTATCTCGAGTCGGAAGCTCTGAGACGCTTTACAACGAACAGGGGCAAAATACTGCCCCGCCGTATCACGGGAACGTGCGCCAAGCATCAGCGGCAGCTTTCAAATGCTATTAAGCGAGCACGTGTGCTGGCTCTTCTACCGTTTGTGGCAAAGTAGAATCGACATTTAATTTATGCTGCAGAATACGAAAACCACATTTTGGATTAACCTCGTTCTACGTTCAGTGGGTCAAGTTGCGCTTTTCCATTTAGGGATCTTTGTGTTTCTCGTCAGTGCGTTACTGCTGCGAAACAGCCTGGTCCAGATACCTGTCTATTTTACCTTTTTTTTGATTCCCCTCCAGGTGACCTATATCCGGCAGGGAAGAGAGACTTTCCTCTACTCCCTGGTGCTGTCGTTTGTTATGCTGGTGGTTCTGTGGGTTGTTCTGGCTAACGCAGGTCTGGCTAACGAAGGCTTGAGCGGTTCATCTGTTTTCCCGGAAATAGAGGGATTCCGCGGCATTATTACATCTTTTATCTCAATTCAGCTTTTAACTATAGCGAGCCTGCTTGGAGGGTTGATACTGATTAATTTCTATAAGCAGAGGCGAGTGCTGTACAGGCTTTTTCTATCTACACTTGCTGCCGGTGCGCTGGGTACAATTGTAATATTGTTTCTAAGCCGTAATTCCGCCTTGGTTTCCGGACTGGAGAGTTATTTCAAAGAGGCCACAAAACTAATAGTCGGTCTTTACACCGACGATACCAATATTATTCTTCCGGCTGAGCTGGCCGATCCAACGTTGCTTGTCAAAGCATTCTGGTATTATGTTATTTCAGGATTTATATTTGGCTATTTCGTTAATCTCAGCATCGCTTGGTATGTAGGTTCCGTATTGGTGAATCAATCGCATGGGAAGGCGGGTCGGCTGACTATTTTAAAGAAATTCAAGCTGCCTGAATTTTTTATATGGCCCCTGATAGCAGCCTGGTCACTTGTCCTGCTGAGCCACCTCGCAAAACTACCATTTGTTTATTCTCTGTTCCTGAACGTCGGTCTGATTTTTCTTTTTCTGTACGGTATTCAGGGATTGAGCATTATTCAGCATTTACTCGCCAAATACAATATATCCGGGAGATGGAAAATTCTGCTTCTATTGGTCATGTTCATGGTTTTGTTCTTTCCACCCATAGCTATTGCCATTTTTATTATAGTCCCCGGGGTGGGGGTATCAGAAATCTGGATTAAATATAGATCCCGCGGAAAGGAGAAAGAAGAGGAATGAAAGTCATATTAAACGAGGATTTGCTCAATCTGGGAGAAGAAGGCGATATCAAAGATGTAGCCAACGGTTATGCGCGTAACTACCTGTTTCCTAAGAATCTGGCGGTTCCCTATTCCAAGCAGAATTTTCAAATTCTGGAACGGACAAGGAGCGCCATTGAAGCACGAAAAGATGTAAAAAGAAAGGAAGCCCTCGGTTTGAAGGAGAAGCTGGATACTGAAGAGCTTACTTTTCGGATGACCACCGCCGAAAGCGGGAAGCTCTTCGGTTCGGTTACATCCTCTCTTATTGCAGAAGAGCTTGTAAAGCGTGGCTATGATATTGAGAGAAAAAGGATTGATGTCCCTGGAGATCATATCAGGTCGATCGGTGAATATAAGATAAGGATCAAGCTCTACGGTCAGGAAGAAGCTAATATTAAGGTTACTGTAGAGCAGGAAAATGTGGCAACATAACGAATTTACTGGTGTATACTGAGAATTTTTGATAGCAGGAGGAGCAGCCTTAATAGGGAACCATGCCATCCGTAAATCTAAAGGACGGTGTTCCGTCGTACAATGAAGAGGCCGAAGTCGCAACCCTCGGCGCCATGCTGCTGGACGATGAGTCTGTTTCCACCGTCATTCAGTATCTCCGTCCCGATGATTTTTATCGGGGAGCGCATAAGAAAATTTTCCAGGCTATTATCAATTTGTCGGAGAGGGGAGAGACGTCGGATCTTATAACCCTCACCGAAGAGCTTCGATCGGAAGGGGATCTGGAAGCTTCCGGAGGAGCGGCATATATTTCAGGACTCACCTCCCGAGTTCCGACCAGCGCAAATGTGGAGTACTATGCCAAAATAGTACAGGATTGCAGCATCCGACGGAAGTTGTCCAGGATATCTTCGGAGATAATCGCACAATCCCGTGACGAATCCAACGATTCCCGGCTGATCATTGAAGAAGCGGAACGAAAAATATTCGAGCTGACCGAAACGGGGCATTCCGGCTCTTATCTCTCCGTAAAAGAGATAATTCCCAAGACCATAGAAGCGATCGAGAGGATATATCATACCAAGGACAGCTATACAGGCATTCCTTCCGGTTTTTCCGATCTGGACAATATGACCAGCGGATTTCAGGGATCGGAATTTATTATAATCGGCGCCAGACCCTCCGTGGGTAAAACAGCGCTGGCTCTTAGTATGGCCGCAAATATTGCCATAAAAAATAAGGTGCCGGTGGGCTTCTTCACCCTCGAAATGACGAGTCGTGCCCTGGTACAGCGCCTGGTAAGCAGCGAGGCCAGGCTCGATTCACACAGAATCCGCACCGGTCTTTTACGCCCTTCAGATTTTCACAATCTTACCGAAGCTGCGGGAAGAATATACGAGGCGCCTCTGTATATTGAGGACACCCCGAATCTGCGTATCCTCGATCTGAGGGCACTTGCCAGGCGCATGAGATCGAAGAACGATGTGCGTATAGTATTTGTTGATTACCTGACCCTTGTTAGCTCAGAAAATAGAGACCTGCCGCGCTACGAGCAGGTCGCAGAAATAAGCCGTTCCCTCAAGGCTTTGGCGAGAGAGCTGGAAATACCTATAGTAGCCCTCTCCCAGCTC
>CBDUZM010000465.1:0-3186 GCA_965371685.1 uncultured Spirochaetaceae bacterium
CCGATTTCCTGGCCTGCCATCAATTCAGCTTTCTTGAGAAGTTTGACATGCTTTCAAATATAAAACCAGGTGGAACGTTCCTTTTAGCCTCTCATTACGGTAAAGACGAGGTGTGGAACAGGATACCGGCCGAGGTGCAGAAGCAGATCGAGGAGAAAAAGCTTCAGTTCTATGTTATCAATGCGGTAGACATCGCCGAAGAGGTGGGATTAGCAGGAAGGATCAACATCATTATGCAGACTGGCTTCTTCCTCATTTCCGACATCCTCCCTGAAAAACAGGCACTCGATCTTATTCAAAAGTCCGTTAAAAAAACCTATGGACGAAAAGGCCAGGACGTGGTGGATAAAAATCTTCAAGCCATCGAAGTCGCAAAAAACAACATCGAAAAGGTAGATTATCCAACTCAAGTTTCGAGCAAGCTGAAGATGATACCTCCGGTTCCGGATAGTGCGCCTGCGTTTGTCAAGAATGTCCTCGGCGAGATCATCGCAAAACGGGGCACTAAAGTCTCTGTTTCCGAGCTTCCCGACGATGGAACGTATCCCACGGGAACGACGAAATACGAAAAACGGAATGTTGCGGAAAATATACCGGTTTGGGATCCGGAAGTGTGTATCCAATGTGGTGAATGCTCCCTTGTTTGTCCCCACGCTGCAATAAGATTGAAAATTTACGACCCGTCGCATCTTAATGGGGCGCCGGCTGCTTTTAAATCCGCCGAAGCGCGAGGAAAGGATTTCGCCGGCATGAAAGCCACTATTCAAGTGGCGCCTGAAGACTGCACAGGCTGCGGGACATGTATAAATTCCTGTCCGGCTTACAAGAAGGTAGATGGCCAAAAAACCGATCGAAAAGCCATAAATCTCGAGCCACAGCCGCCGCTCAGGGAAAAAGAGGTTGAAAACTGGGATTTTTTCCTTACCATTCCTGACATGGATCGTAAACTGGTCAAAGCAAATACGGTGAAAGGATCTCAGCTCATTCGTCCTCTATTCGAGTTCTCCGGCGCCTGCCCGGGGTGCGGAGAAACTCCTTACGTAAAGCTGATGAGCCAGCTATTTGGAGACAGGTTAATTATCGGTAATGCCACAGGATGTTCCTCAATATACGGCGGGAACCTGCCTACTACACCTTATACGACACGGGATGACGGCAGAGGTCCTACCTGGTCCAACTCTCTCTTTGAAGACGCAGCCGAATTTAGTTTTGGTATGCGTTTAACAAGCGATAGGATGAACCAATATGCCAGAGAACTGCTCGAGCGCCTTATCAAAACAGACTCGTTCGATAACGAGCTTCTCCATGCTATTAAAGACAATCCCCAGGGAAGTCAGGAAGAAATTGAGCTCCAGCGGGAAAAAATAGGTGAGCTGAAAAAAATCTTGAAAAAGAGTAATAGAACTGAAGCCGATGATATTCTGTCTGTAGCGGATTACCTGGTTAAACGCAGTGTATGGGGTCTGGGCGGGGACGGCTGGGCTTACGACATAGGCTATGGCGGTCTCGATCATGTTCTCGCTTCAGGACGCAATATCAATCTGCTCTGTCTTGACACTGAAGTCTATTCAAACACGGGCGGCCAGATGTCCAAATCCACTCCCATAGGAGCTATCGCAAAATTCGCCGCAGGAGGAAAGCCCATTGTAAAAAAGGATCTCGGATTAATGATATCGATATATGGTTACGTTTATGTCGCACGTATCGCTATGGGAGCAAATAAAGTTCAGACTATAAAGGCTTTCCTTGAAGCGGAAAGCTACAATGGACCCTCACTTATCATCGCCTACAGTCACTGTATCAGCCACGGCATAAATATGACCAAGGGACTGGACCAGCAAAAACTCGCCGTCGATTCCGGAGTATGGACCCTGTTCCGATATAATCCTATGCTGAAAGATGAAGGAAAGAATCCGTTTATTCTCGATTCTCGCGAGCCCAGTATACCCGTGAAAGACTATATGTACAATGAGCTCCGCTTCCGCTCCCTCAAACAGAGTAATCCTGAGGCAGCAAAGGTTTACCTGGACCTGGCTCAAAAGAATGCGGAGGAGAAGTACAGGCAGTATAAGCATCTGGCTGATCGACCCGTTTAGATAGATATTGCGGGTTATCATTAAGTGACCGTCTGATTCGGCTCAAGTCTTTATCAGCTTAAACGAGAAAAGAATCTGTTGAAAAGACCTTTAAGAACTTTCCCGTGACGGGAAGATAGATTTATCTGGGCGAATCTTGAAATATTGTCTTCGTTTCCCGCAATAAGAAAAATATCATCCTCTGCGAGTATGTAATCGGGCGAAAAGAAATTGTAATCTTCCCCGTCCTCTTTCCTGACAGCTATCACATTGAGCTGGAAATCCTTCCTGAGATTGGACTGTATAAGAGATTTACCCACGTATCGGCCGGGTGGTTTGACCTCGGCGATAACAAAATCCCTGCTCAAAGGCAAATAACTGGATATGAGCGAAGAGATAAGCATTGGAGCTATTCGTTTGGCTGCTTCCCGGTTGGGGAAGATTACTCGTGTTGCTCCCACCAGCCCCAGGATCTCTCCATGCTGATCGGTTTCTGCTTTTGCAATGATATTCTTTATGCCCATTTTCTTTAAATAATTGGTTACAAGTATAGATACTTCATGCTGGTCTCCCAAATCCACGATCGCCGCATCGATGGTTTTAGGCACAAGGCGGTTTATAATGTCTTCATTTATAGCGTCAGCAACGAAAGCATTGGCTACCTTATCCTTATAGACTTCGATGATCTCCCGGTCTTTATCGATGATCAATATTTCACAGTCGATATCAAAAAATTCCTCCAGGATCCAGCGTCCAAACGTTCCTAAACCAATAACAACAAACTGTTTCATTAACCTATCATTACCTCCCCTTGCGGAAAATCAACTTCATGTGCAGAGTACTTCTCACGGAATCCCATAGCCATGGATATCAGTCCGACTCTGCCTGCAAACATAGTGAATATGATAACAATTTTTCCGGCAGTAGTTAACGAGGATGTAACACCCATACTGAGACCAACTGTGCCAAATGCCGAAAAACTTTCAAATATCAGAGGAAAAACGCTGACATCATGAGAACTCCTGCCAACACTTTCTGCGACCGTCAATAAGAAAATGCTTATAAAGAGTATAAGAAAAGCCCGTATAGTGAAAATCGAAGCATCCGAAAG
>CBDUZM010000466.1:0-3166 GCA_965371685.1 uncultured Spirochaetaceae bacterium
AATCCGATGTTTTCGGCCGTTTCTACCGCTTCCTTTTCCGATTGGACAACCTCGCCTGGAAGAGTAGGCAGGTTATATGCTCTTAAGACATCAACGGCTTCTGCCTCAGGTAAGTACTTCCTTCCCGCTGAAGCGGCTTCGTTGAGCAGCTTGTGCGCCTTGCTTTTATCCACATCCTTGAATACTACAGGAATTAACTTCGGGGCGGAGAGTGTTTCTTTGAATCTGTAAGTTTGCGCAAATGCAGCACACATATCTTCAGGTATGGGGTAGTGGGGTATTTTCCTCCTCTGGAGTATCCGGACGCCTTCCGAAACGTCGGCCTCGCCCATGAAGGAAGCATATACAGGTTTATCGTGCTTTCCTGCTATAATGGAAATTTCATCTGCAGTGTCGGTAATCTCTGTCATCGACTGTGGTGTGAGTATAATCAGAATCCCATCCACATTTGCATCTTTCAGGACTGCTTCCAGCGCTGCGCTGTAACGGTCAGCCCTGGCATCCCCGATTATATCCACCGGATTCTTCAGGTTGGCCGTAGCCGGAAGACTCTTCTTGAGTTTTCCGGTAGTCTCTTCTGTAAAAGCCGTTAAGGTAAGCTTTTCGCTAACCACTTTATCCGTAGCCAAAACTCCGGGGCCTCCGGCATTGGTTATAATTGCCACCCGCTTGCCCCTGGGGAGCTGCTGATAGGCGAAGGCTGTAGCGAAGTCGAACATCTCCTTGATAGTGTTGCAGCGGATGATACCGGCCTGTGCGAACGCTGCATCGCATACCTCGTCGCTTCCCGCCAGGGAGCCTGTGTGCGATGCTGCGGCAGAGGCGCCTTCCTGCGTTCTTCCCGATTTCAATGCCAGTATAGGTTTCCCGGTCTCTCTTATAATTTCATCTGCTACCTGCATGAGGGCACGGCCTTCCCGCACCTCTTCCAGATACAGAAGGATGACCCGGGTCTTTGGATCGTCTTTAAGATACTTCAGGAGGTCGATCTCGGTTACATCCGCCTTGTTCCCGAAGCTGACGAATTTGGAGAAACCGATATGATTGGACATGGCGTAGTCCAATACCGCGGTGCAGAGAGCTCCGCTCTGGGAAAGAAAGGCGATAGACCCCTCCTCAGGCATCTGCCGGGCAAAGGAAGCGTTAAAATTGCACCGGGGGTCTGTGTTTATAACCCCAAGGCAGTTGGGTCCGATAAAGGAAATTCCATACCTGCCGGCTATTTCCTGGATTTTCTTTTCTCTCTCGACGCCCACCCCGCCTATTTCCTTGAAGCCGGCGGAAATAATAATCATCGACTCGATGCCTTTCCGGCCGCACTGCTCCATGGCAAGATGAGCGACGGAACTGGGGAATACGAGAACAGCCATATCGACTTCATCCTCGATATCTACGACATACTTGTACGCTTTTACCCCGGAGATAAACGGTTCTTTGGGACTAACCGGATAGACGACTCCCTGGAAATCGTCTTTCAGAATATTGTAAAATATATCGTAGGGAACGGTTCCCTTTACCCTGTTCGCTCCGATTACCGCGACAGATTTAGGATAAAATATCCGCTCTATCTGTTCTCTTGTTTTTCCTTCCTCCACGGACATGTCTCCACCTACTCGTCAAGCATTTTTTTGATAAAATCAACGGCTTCGGATACTGTCTGAACGTTTAAAGCATCGTCTTCCGCCATTTCGATGTCGAACTCTTCATCCAGGGCTGCTACCAGCTGCAGGCTTTCCATGGAGTCCGCTCCCAGATCGAAAACAAAATTCGCATCTGACGAGATGTCTTCCTCCTGCCGTTTTAACGCTCTGGCAACCGCCTTTTTAACCCTTGCTTCTATCTCAGTCCTATCCATCCTGTCCTCCATTTTTAAAGGTTCATTTCCCTATGCCCCTGCGCCGCCCCGCAATTATATCGGGTGGGGAAGGTCTGTCAAGTATTTGTCCGAACTTTTAAACATTGTATTGTCTATACACATTTAAGGATCATTACGCGTACTCGACCTTTGAACCAGCTCACCCTTAGGTGTAATGTAATCCGGCGGTTTCCGCCCGTCTAAAAGAGCCCGGATGCTCTGAACCGAAAACAGTCCCGGATATTTCCAGTCAAATCTACAAGTTGTCAGGGGCGGCAGGGTGACTTCCGCTTTTCTGATTCCGTCAAAGCCATAAACCGAAACTCTGGCTGGTACGTCGATGCCTTTTGATTTCAAATACCGCAGAACACCGATAGCCCTGAGATCGGTTGAACATATAATGCAGTCAGGGTTCTGCCCCGAAGCGTACATTTTTTTACACGCCTGGTAACCGTCGTGAGAGCTGCCCGAACATTCAACTATGCGTTCTTTCGGTATAACCGGTTTTACCTGTTTCCGGAAAGCATTGTTGATGATCGTAGCTCTTTTTTTTTTACGTGTTCCTATATAGGCGATATTTGAAAAGCCCGCCTGCATAATGTGCCGGGCGATCATGAGAAAACCACCGGCAAGATCCACTTCATAGCGTAAATTTACCGAAGGTTTTGTAATCAGATCCATTATGCTGCTCTCCACGAAACGAAACAAAATGAATCCGTCAAAAACTTCATTGCACTTTGAGGATATAACTTCTTCGGGGATCATCTCGCAGGTAACATTCCAGAGGGAAGCTCCTTCGATAATTCCATTGATCATCTCGAGATGATGAACCCAGGTGTATTCCCACACATCTTTGTTCTCGAATTCCGCTTTAGACAGAACGACTCCAAGATTATACTGCTTCAGGCGTATATAGTACTGCTCGTTCAGGAAGGTGCCTTTACCCTGGGTGCGGGTTATAATCCCTTCCTTGACAAGGTTGTCCATGGCAATACGCACAGTGCCCCGGCCGATGTTGAATTCCTTGGCGATTTCAAGCTCTGTTGGAAGACTGCCTCCGGGTTGGAAATCGGTAGTAAACAGCTCCTTGAGCTTGATGTAGAGCTGATAGTGGAGGGGTATGGGGGTATTTCTATCCAGGTCATTGTTCATAGATATTCATTCAAGGCAAATGTCTATATATTCATACAATTGAACATATTACATAGTTCCTATAGGTGTGTCAAGGAATCGAATTGAATCATTAAAAAACAACACGAAATGTCACTATTATCCGATTCCATTAATGATCACATAGCGGAATAGGAGGTG
>CBDUZM010000467.1:0-3163 GCA_965371685.1 uncultured Spirochaetaceae bacterium
ATTTGCTCGATTAGGCATGATAATAATAATTGTATCAGCTTTAACGGCTTTTGATAAGCGGTTAAATAATTCTCATTTTGGTCCAGCTAAAATACGATTTTTCAGTTTCTAGAGAAGGCTTTTTGAGACAGAAGCGCCGCCAACACATAAAAGGCACTTCCTATGGCAAAGACCGCAACAGGAGAGGAAATAACCTCAAACATCGTCCAACCAAGAACGGGGCCCAGCGCAGAACCGAGGTCGGAAGCGCTGGCATAAAAGACATAGGTTTTTGATCCACGCCTTCCCGCCTCCGCTGAGAAAGCAATGTTCAGGGCTGTGCTGCAGGCAAAGACCATAACAGTCATGACTATCACCAGAATTATTATCCCGCTAAAAAGCGCGGCAAAGAGGAGTACCAGTGCTCCAAGAATAGAGAATATGAGAGCCCCCCTGTCATGTCCTATCCTGTCCAATAAAGCCCCAATCAGAGGAGCTGCCAGGGTGTTGAGAATATGCCGCATGGCAAGCACGATCCCTGTAACCGTGGCAATACCGATGAGGATTCGACCAAGTAATACAGAATCCCCCATTTGATTATGCAGGATATAACCCATTGTGGAGGTGATAATACCCGGACCCACACACCCCACAGCGAGACCGCAAAAGAGAAGGGGAATAATTCGTTTTATCCCGGCATCCACCGGGCTTTCAGACCGGGATATGCTCCCAAACCTTGCTTTTCCTTTGAGGGCTGCTATTGCTGCAGGAATACCGAGAAGGGAAATGCAGGCAAATATAAGAAAGGTGCTTGAAAATCCAACGGAATCAAAGAGCAGCCCTCCGAAGAGCACTCCTGCGGTGGAACCTGCACGGGCAATGCCGTTGTAAAATCCCAAAACCTGGCCCGTGTCCCGGGTCGAAGCATGGGTGAGAGATGTCATTATACCGATATGCCGCAGGAACGACCAGCACAAGCCCCAGATAATACGCGCCAGGAGAAACAGAGAAAAGGGAGGAAAGCTGCTGTAATAAGCAGCCAGCCCGGCGCCTATAATGAGGACGGCTACCAGCAGGTATAAGGGCTTGAAACGGCGAGTGAGTCTTTCGGCCAGATGATTTGTGAGAAGCCGAATCCATCGATTGGCCGAGAGTAGTATACCCACCTGAAAAGGTATAAGATCCAGCTTCTGATAGTAAATAGGCAGGATGGTGTAGACTGCCATATCGCCGAGAAGGGAAAAGGCGACAGCCGTTCCCACAAGAACAACGGCGATGTGCGGCATGTGTAAGGAGAACCTTCTCTGCAAACCCTTTTTGTTCCCGTATTACCCGGTTTAAAGTTTCTTAATGAAATCCGGAAGAAAATTAGACTGTATTTTCTACATATAATCAAGCATACGGCATCCTTATTTTCCCAGCTTCCTGCCGACGTAATCGAGCAGTTCGGCAAAGCTCTCTCCGGTTGACTTTGAATCATCCTGGAGAGGATTAAACGCACCTCCCGCAATGTATGTCTGTATAGCACCACTGCCGTTCCCGGACTTTGATCCCGTTCCCTGGTTACTCGGTTCTCTACTCTCCTCACGGGCTATCGCGAGCTGGTCTACAATCATGAGCTGATCGGGGGTAAGAATATCGAGCTCAAGCCTCTCGAGCAATCCTTCAGCATAGTCCGGCTCGATCCGCTCCATCTGCTTCAGCTCGGACATGATAGCAAAGACCTCCTCGAGCTGGTCCGTCGACAGAGCCAGCTTCGGCTCTTCCTTCTCCATGGTCAGCAGGTAGCCGAAAAATCTAACAAGATCATAGACAACCGCTATCTCCTCTTTAGCTTTCTGGACCTCGGGATCAGGCTCATCTGACTGGGCCGTGACTGAAATCGAAGTCAAAGCGACAAGGCAAACCATAACAAGTATTCTTTTCATTGTTCTCTCCTTCTGATAATAGTTATTCATATCTCAATGCCTCTATGGGATCCAATCTGGAAGCCCTGTAGGCTGGATATCCTCCAAAAAACAGTCCTATGGCCACGGAAAAGCCGAAGGCCAAAAAGACGGAATCCGCCGAAACAGTGGAAGCCATACCGCCGAACCGTGCGGCAGCCCAGGCTGCGCCAATGCCGAGAAGGATTCCGATTATTCCGCCGAACACAGAAATAATGATGGCCTCCGTCATAAATTGACCGAGAATGTCTCTTCCCTTGGCGCCAAGCGCCATACGCACACCGATTTCGCGGGTACGTTCGGTGACCGAAACGAGCATGATATTCATAATGCCGATACCGCCTACAAGAAGACTTATGGCTGCGATGCTTCCGAGCAGCAAGGTGAAGGTCTCGGCCACTCCCTGAACGGTGCTGAGGAGATCAAGCTGGTTCGCTATGTAGAAATCCGCCGCGTCCATATTGGGCAGCCTGTGGGTTCTGAGTATCTCGTTTTCTATAATGATCTGCAGGTCTCTCATCTTATCGAGATCGGCGGCCTGAATATTGATCAACGCATATTCATCCGACCCGGCGATGTAACGCTGATAGGTGGAAATTGGAATAAAGATCGATGAATCGGATGATATGCTTCCTTTCTCCTGCATCACTCCCACGACCCGGAAACCGATTCCGTTGATCCTGATCTTCTGTCCGAGAGGATCCTCACCTTCCTCAAACAGATCCTTATAGACCTGGACCCCGATTACCGCTACCGCCTTTCGTGATTCCAGATCCTGCTCGGAGAAAAACTCTCCATAAACAGGATGGAAATTTCGAATATCGGGATATTCAATACCGGTTCCTATGACCGTCGCCGAGGTATTTTTGTTGGAATATTTTATCTGTGCAGTTTCACTCGATTCCGGGGTCGCTTTCACAATTAGTTCCGGCCCCAGATTTTTTATAAGCTGAAGATCCTCCTCTGTCAGCGTGGGAACAATATTCGACGTGTTGCGCCGAACAAGACTCCCCCCCTTGGGTTGGCCCGAGTAGAGGATCAAAAGGTTGGAACCGAGAGATTCGAGGCTGGCTTCCACGGATTCCTGCGCCCCGTTGCCCAATGCGATCAGGGCAATTACAGCCGCCACACCGATCATCACTCCAAGAGCTGTGAGAAAAGAGCGCGCCTTGTTGGAAGCAATGCTTCTCAAAGACATGACGAGGCTTTCCCTAAGCTTGAACAGTTTCATGGGGTCC
>CBDUZM010000468.1:0-3135 GCA_965371685.1 uncultured Spirochaetaceae bacterium
GGTTGCCGTCTCCGTCGGGTGAGAAAAGGGTGTACGCTGCTGACGCTGCTGCTTCAGGGAAGAGTGTGTCCAGAGAAAACACATTGGTCCTTGCTTTCGGTATATCTCCTTTCTTGTACTCTACGAGGATCTCGGCCTGATATTCCCCATCCTGAGCCTTCCTGCCGTCGGCGGTAAGCCCGTCCCAGGTTAAGTTGTCGGGAATCGTGTTTTTGCCGCTGTAAACCCTGATCTCCTCCTCTGAGCTGTTTAATATTCTGAGCTCGTATTTGTCTATACCGCTTTCTACTTTCAGTTTTGGTATCAGTTTAATTCTATCCCTGACACCGTCCCCGTTGGGTGAAAAATCATTGTACTCGGCAAATAAAATGACCGAAGTTTCTTCTGTGTCCAGATTAAATGTGATAGTTTTAGAAGATCCATTATTTCCCGCTTTATCGGTCGTAAAGAGCCGATAACCATATGTACCGTCCTCTGAGAGGCGCCCTTCAGAATTAAGGCCGTCCCATACAATCCGGGCATCCGCTTTACCCTGCCAGCTATACTCCTTGACAGTCACCCCCGCTTCGCTCTCTATTATGCCGTGCCAGATTGTCTCGTCAGAACTTTCCTGGAATATTGGAAGCACATCCCTGTTTCCGTCACCGTTAGGAGAAAAAATACTCAACTCGGCGGCGACTTCAGCGTATGGCGGAGTAAGGTCAACAGAAAACTCCGGTGATTCGGCCACCGGATTATTTCCATTTACATACATTATTTCAAGAATCGCTTTATATGTACCTTCATTAATTATATCTCCACTGCTATCCCTGCCGTCATAAATTAAAGCCGAAGGCAGGTCATCTGTTCCGCTATAGGTATGTATTACCTTCTTCCCGGTATCAATAATCCATAGATTCCAGGTTTCGACTCCAGACACCACTGGAACATCGAGATTGATTGTCACGGTGTCTAATTTATTATCCTGGTTTGGAGAGAATATGGATTTATCGATACCGACTTTTATCGGTGTTGCCTCTGTACTGACGATAATATTACCGACCTGGGAAGAGATTTTGTTTCCCGCTCTATCAACTGCCGATATTTTATAGGTGTAAACACCATCGGGAACGAGAATTCCGTTCAGGTTCTTACCATCCCATTGAAAAGCTCCCGGCGCCTGGTTTTCCCATTTAAATTGAACAACAACCTGACCATTTACATCTTCAACAGATCCTTCCCAGAGATCCTCGACACTTCCCTGCTGTACTACAGGAAGAGTGTCTTTGTTGCCGTCATTATTGGGTGAAAAAATCAAGTCCTGCTGCTTCGGCGTACCGAGGGAAACAACAGGCGCAGTATTGTCTATCACGACATTAACCGGATCTGTAAGCAGGATGTTTCCATTGTCGTCCCAGGCTTCAACGGCGAATCGGTAGGTACCGTCTGCGGCAATTGTGCCGTCATCTTTTCTTCCATCCCATCTCAAGCTATCCGGAATGTCGATACCTTTCTTCACGTATACGAGACGGTCTATCACTTTTTTTATGCCTTCATTTTCCGGCCGTACATCCTTGTTGCGGATCTCACGGATTACATTTCCTTTTTCATCGCTGACGATCAGCCTGTATCCCATTATGTATCTTTCATCAACTATATTCAGCGAAAAGGAGAGATCATCCTGCGTACCGTCTAAATTGGGCGATATGTACTTTTCTGTATCGCCAAGGGTAACCGCCGGAGGTTTTCTATCTACAACTCCGAGAGGCAGGTTAAAACCGGCGCCGAATGCCCATTGTCCATCAGGAAGAGGGGCTGCGCCTAAATTAACATTCAACTCACTTCTGCTCCATTTGACGTCCTCCTTCGCTTTTGTTTTGAACCTTATACTGAATCCAAAACCGGGCCATCTCAGATTTCCGGCCAGCCACTCCTTAACATCCATAGGGAAAGAGGTCCGAAGAAAGAACACGTCTTTAACCGCTAATTCAGCTCCCAGATTGGCACGCACATTCTGGAAGGTGGGGAAAGATAGATCGGTGTTCAGCCCCAGTCTAACGGAATCTGTTCGAATAAGGTTAAAGAAAACACCAAAAGCAGGCGTGAAAGACGGGGGATAGGAAGTCCTGCCGTTAACAGGAGCAAAACCCTTCCCGAGTCCCCGCACAGCAACGCCCCAGCGAAAATCCTTGAAAAAACCCAGGTCTCCCGTCAAGTGGAGGAAACCAAGATTCGCTCCCGCTGCCCAGTCAGAATCCTCGCTGCTTCCCAGGATGACTTCTATTCCGGCGCCTATGAGCAAATCAGGAAAAAGATCCTTTGCAAAAGATCCGTTTATTGCCAGCAGTGTGCCCATGTCGGGATTCGTAAATGGACCGGTAATGAAATGAGCACTGGCGGAAAACACTCCATAAGGTTTCGGCAACGTTATCCCGGCGTTTATCGCGTTTCCGTAACCTGGCTGTGTATCGGAACCTATTAACCCTAAGTAACTAAAATCAAGCGTAACCCGCTGCTTCAATCCCGCCAGGGCGGGATTCAGTACATCCGATGCAGGGGATTCAAAAGTTGTACTATTGTCCCCTCCTGCGAGAAATGTAGGTGAAAAAAGATCGTAGTAGAGCTCTGTACCGTCGGGCGGATTATATTCAGCAAAAACAACCGCAGAAAAGAGAAAAACCAATAATGTCATGGATATGATACGTTTCATTTTTTTCCTCCAAACAGCTTAAATTTATCCCTTAAAAGGGTTAAAATCAAATCCTTTTCTGTAAATATCCTCTATTGTTTCGATTTCTTCGATCGTCATCGTCTGATAGAGAAATTTTTCTATTCTTGAGAGAAGGTTCAGCAATATCAGGTCCAGATCCTTCTCTCGTGGTTTCAGCCAGACATACAAGCCGACCAGTTCTTTCTCGGATAGGACTATGGCGTTGTTTCCTGACATTAATACTCAAATCCTATTTAAACGGATAACTCCATCCCTTCGATCCCGAGTATTATTTCGGTTTTTTGATTCTCCAGATGCTTTGCATACCATTGGGCAGAGCGTAATATTCCCAATACCTTCTTGTCATTATACATAGGTTCGTGATGGAAGAGTACTAATTTCTTTATTTTCCACTGGGCGGCAAAATCTACAGCCATACTATACGA
>CBDUZM010000469.1:0-3108 GCA_965371685.1 uncultured Spirochaetaceae bacterium
AACGGCGCCACAGGAGCTTTCATTGCTTCCACCGGAGAGTTCCCCGGCACAGACCGCCTTGAAATCGCAGGAGATAGGGGTAAAATCGTCTTCGAGGGTGACAATCCTGTTTTCGAACGTACAGAGTCTTCCATCAGAGAGATTATCCGATCGGAAAAAACGCCTTTTATAAAACCGGGCGTTAAAAGCAAAAAAATTCCCGGTCGAGCCAACGGTGGCCAGCACGGAGAGATCCTGCAGAATTTTATCGACGCCATTACCGATGGCGCCTCACTAATTGCTCCCGCAGAAGAGGGTATTTATTCAGTCGAGATGGCCAACGCCATGCTCTATTCCAGCCTGATGGACCGCACCATTGAGCTCCCCTTGGACGGAGCGGCATATGAAGATAAACTGAAAAGTTTGATAGACGAATCCAGTAAGAAATGACTTAAGGAGGTATCCAATGTCAGAACTCGGAGTACAGTTGTACACACTTCGCGATTATATGCAGACACTACCCGACATCGAAAAATCTTTAAATAAGGTGTCGAAAATCGGGTACAAGGCTGTTCAGCTTTCAGGACATGGACCGGTGGACCCGTGGGATATAGCCGGATTACTGAAGGACAACGATCTGACCGCAGCAGCTACTCACACGGGCTGGGACCGTTTTCTGAATGACCTCTCCGGTGTTATAAGCGATCACAAAATATGGGACTGCCGCCACGCGGCCATCGGCGGCCTGCCTGAAAATTATTACAATGAAAAAGGTTTAGCACAATTCCTCAAAGAATTAACGCCGATTGCTAAAAGCCTCAATTCTGAGGGGATGGATTTTTCCTATCACAACCACAGCCACGAGCTGGTCAGATACGGAGACAAAACATGGCTTCAAATGCTCTACGAACAGGCTGACCCCGATTATCTCAAGGCGGAGATAGACACCTACTGGATCCAGCACGGAGGGGGAGATCCTGCCTATTGGGTCGGGAAGATGGCCGGACGACAGCCCCTGCTCCACCTGAAGGACATGATCATTACACAGTCAAGGGAGCAGCGTTATGCCGAGATCGGCGAAGGCAACCTGAATTGGCCGGCAATACTCGATGCGGCAGGCAAGGGGGATGTGGAGTGGTACCTTATAGAGCAGGATAACTGCTACGAGCAGGATCCCTTCGAGTCCCTCGCCATCAGCTATCGCTATCTGTGCAGCTTCGGGTTAAGTTGATCGAGCTGATGGAGAGGAAGTATACCGTTAGTTGTTTGGTTATGGGTTGAGGACCAGAAAGCCATTTCAAGAACTCTCTGTCGGCACTTTGAGGGCTTCAATCCTTCATTCAGGACTGACCGTTGATGAGTTTTTGGAAACCTCCGAGAAGTAGATGTGTTGAATAGCGTTTGCCTCTTTCTTCCTCTTCGAGTATCATTTGTAAGGAGAATTGCATGGATTTAAAACAGCTCAATCCTCAATACATAACCAATGAACGGGAAAAAAAAACCGCAGTTATCTTAGCTATAAACACCTTCGAAGAACTCCTTGAAGATATGGTTGATTTAGCTGTTATCGCTGAACGAAGAGACGAACCAACCATATCTCATGAGCAACTTATTGAGGAATTTAAGCAGGATGGCCTCATATAAACTGCGATGGAAACGATCTGCCCAAAAAGAGCTTAGAAACATCCCCTAAACATATATCCCTCAGATCCTTGCAGCCGTTGAGGAACTCATGTATAACCCTTATCCGCCATCCATCCGAAAACTATCGGCAACAGAACATGTGTATCGTCTAAGAGTTGGACCATATCGCATTTTGTATAACATGAATAATTCCGAACGTATTATTGAGGTTATCCGAGTACGGCACAGAAAAGAGGTTTATAGAAGATAATGGTTGCCTCCTCTTTGAAAATATGGATTGCTTTCCTGCAACGGAAAATCTATTGTTTAGAAGCATCGCTCATTCCTGAAAAAACTTACCGGCACGGCGGTTTACACATATAATCGCCGTGCAGGAAGGTCGCCAGCAATCCGCAGGGAAGTTGTCTGCCCTCCGCTTACACATGGACTGCACTGGCAGCAGCAGACAGGCAGAAGGCTTTTTACCCCAAGCACGTCGGCCGTAATCTTCGATTATCGGAAGTTCCGCCGGCCCTGACGGCTGAACGCTTGCGTGAGAGCCGGCGCCTACGAAATGGAGGTTTACTGCTGATAATCGGGATTCGGTCGGTGAGGGGACTTGATGGCCGATCAAGACGGAAGCAGTGGACAGCTGAGCTCCGTAACCGAACGTGAGCGGCCGTCCATCATGGCTCCGAACGGAACTTGCGATAGAATTCAGGTAAAGCCGCAGTTACCATAGGTCATTCATTGAAGCGCTTTCAGCCGTTTGTCTGCTGCTAGCAAAAAAAGCTCTTACATCATTATTGTCCATATAAATTTATGAATATTTTTATTTGGTCATATATAGCAGCTCCAATAATGACTACAAATGTTACAAATAAAATAATTTCATGCTTTGTTATTTTTTTCCCCTTCTCTCGCTTTATTAAATCCCACGCAATTATTTAATACAAATAATGGGACTAATACAACCCATCCAGTTATATTGTGACTCTCAAAAAATCTAATGAATGGGCTTAATATTATTTCTACAAACTTTTGTTTTGGATTTACCATCTGAAACCTTTTTATTTAATAATTCCAAATGCCCCAATACCGACATGCACAGATGGATAAGCTGCATATTTGGTTACACCAATCCAGCTTTTGATGAACCTTCCAGTTTTAGCACTTATAAATCTTGCTGCAGCTGCAGCTCCAAATGTTTCGGCAGCTACAATATTTCCGGTAATTGTTGCCCCTAAATTTGCTACATTAAGTATTAGTGCTCCATATGTTGCAATATCACCAATTGTTTCAGCAAGTCATAGAGGATTAATTGGGGGCAGTGTAGCTACTGGATTTGGAGATGAAGGATTAAAATACTTATCTATCGCTTTTTCAAGAGCTTCTGGATCTCTTTGGATACTTGTCGGTATTTGTAAACCTATCGGTATTTCTCTTGGGTCTTTAGGAAGTTCCTCCAAACCCATTTTTTGCATGCACCTCTTTGTCATCTCTTGT
>CBDUZM010000470.1:0-3089 GCA_965371685.1 uncultured Spirochaetaceae bacterium
ACAAGGATTATACTGGAGTCGGCAATGTATACGATAAGGAGAGGGAGAAGGTTATAACGGTATGGATAGTGAGGGGGCGCGAGTGGGTTGAGATTATCAAGGAGCTGACGGACGACAGTTTTACTCCGGAGACGGGTATCAGGGTAAATGTGAACATACTGCCTGCCGGTCAGACGCAGGCGATACTGCTCAATGCAATAGCGGGGAAAGCGCCTGATGTGGCTATCGGGGTGGATCCTATTCTGCCTGTGGATTTCGGGATAAGGGGTGCGCTTGTGAACCTGAACGCTTTTCCGGATTACCGGGAGGTGACGGAGAGATTCAGGCCCGGCGCCCTGGTTCCGTATCATTTTGAGGGTGAAGATTTTGCTTTGCCTGAGAACCAGGGTTTCTCGATGCTTTTCTACAGGACCGATATTCTTGAGGAGCTGGGGCTCGAGGTGCCCGAGACGTGGGACGATGTGTATGCAATGCTGCCGGTGCTTCAGAAGAACGGTCTTGACTTCTACTATCCGAGTGTGGGGGTGCTGCCCGGCCAGACCCAGCGGACTCTCGGCTACCAGCATGCGAGCTATCTTCCCTTTCTTCTTCAGAGGGGTGGTAGTTTTTATAACGAGGACAATTTATCCGCCCTTGATGAGCCCGAGGCTCTTGCCGCTTTTACGCAGTGGACGGATCTTTACACGAACTGGAAGATTCCGATGCAGGCAAACTTTTTCAACCGGATGAGGACGGGGGAGATGCCGATAGGTGTTTCGGACTACTACACCTACGTGCAGCTTCACACGGCGGCGCCCGAGCTCAAGGGGTGGTGGCGGATGTCGCCCATACCGGGCATAAGGAAGGATGATGGTACGGTGGACCGCACCGCCGGCGGCCTGGGGCAGGTGGCCATGCTGTTCAAGCAGTCGAAGTTCCAGGAGGAGGGCTGGGAGTACATCAAGTGGTGGACGAGCACAGAGATCCAGGCAAGGTTCGGCGAGGAGCTCGAGGCGCTTTTAGGTGTGGAGGCCAGATGGAATACGTCGAACGTTGAAGCCCTTAAGATGCTTCCGTGGCCGAACAGGGATATAGAGGCGATTATGGAGCAGTGGAGATGGTTCAAGGAGCAGCCGGTCGTGCTTGGAGGCTACTTTACCTCCCGGCATGTGCAGAACGCATGGAACCGTGTTGTTCTCCAGGGTATGAATCCGAGGGAGGCGCTCGAGCTTGCCTATGAAGACATCAATCGTGAGTTGAGGAGGAAGCAGGAGGAGTTCGGCTTTACGCCCCCCGTCCTTGAAGCCCCCGAGCTGAAAATAGATATAGAGAAACTTCTGGAAAAGAGATGACGATGAAGAAAAAGAGTTACGGCAAATTCATAAATTTCTGGAAGGAACACGGCGCCAGTTATCTCTTTCTTCTGCCCTATCTTCTTGTGTTCATAACTTTTTTTCTGGTTCCGGTGCTTGTTGCCGGGGGACTGAGTCTTACCTATTTCAACCTTCTGCAGCCGCCGAGGTGGATAGGATTTAGCAATTACATAAACCTCTTTCTATCGGACGATGTGTTTATAACATCGCTTGTAAACACCCTTCGTTTTGCTCTTGTAACCGGGCCTCTGGGTTTTATGCTGTCCTTTCTGTTTGCCTGGCTTATCAACTCTACACGAAAGGCAAAGGTTCCCTTTACCCTTATCTTCTATGCGCCTTCCATAACGAGTGGTATTGCGATGTCGGTTATCTGGATGTATATCTTTTCAGGAGACCGCTACGGGCTTCTGAATTATGTGTTGATGAGTCTTGGAGTATTGAACGAGCCCTATTTGTGGCTTACCAATGCCGATTCCATTCTTCCTGTAATCATGATAGTAGCCTTATGGATGAGCATGGGCACGGGGTTTCTTGCCCAGCTTGCCGGTCTTCAGAACATACCGCGGGAGCTGTATGAGGCCGGGAAGATGGACGGGATTCCGAGCCGCTGGCATGAGATGTGGTACATAACCCTGCCTCTGGCAAAGCCGTATCTTCTTGTGGCGGCTGTGCTGCAGGTAGTGGTGTCATTCAGTGTTTTTGATATTGCGATGCAGCTTGCAGGCTTTCCAAGTCCCCTTTATGCGGGCCACACCATAGTGACGCACCTCTGGGATTTCGCTTTCCTGCGCTTTGAGCTGGGCTATTCTTCGGCAATTGCGGTAGTGCTGTTTGCAGCCACCTTCGGGCTCAACAGGCTTTTGGTAAAGCTGTTTTCAACACACGGAGAATACTGATGATTCGAAAAAAAAGAATGGCCGGCACATATGTCTTCCTGGTTGTTATGGGCTGTTTCATGGGCCTTCCGCTTCTATATCTTATTGTAACCGCCTTTAAGCCTCTCGAAGAGCTCTTTCTCTTTCCTCCCCGTTTCTGGGTAAGGCGGCCTACAATGGAGAATTTCGCCGACCTTGTAATGGCGGCCGGCGCCACATGGGTGCCTTTTACACGGTATATATTTAACAGCGTCTTTGTGACGGTTGTGACGGTCGGGCTTATCCTATTCATACAGAGCATGGCGGCTTATCCGCTGGCAAAACATAACTTTCCGGGCAAAAATCTTATAATGATCATGACGATGGCCGCCTTTATGTTCGCACCCCAGGTAACGCAGATACCGCGATTCATGGTGGTGAACCAGCTTGGAATGATAAACACTTACTGGGCGCTTATCATACCCATGCTCGCCCAGCCGTTCATGGTTTTCCTCTTGAAGCAGTATATGGGGGAGGTGCCCGATACGCTCTTTGAATCGGCAAAAATAGACGGGGCAAACCAGTGGTATCTATACCGCCGCATTGTGCTGCCCCTCATCAAGCCTGCGTTAAGCACCGTTTTGATCTTAACCTTTGTGGCTATCTGGAACGACGCCTTCTCCCCCATTGTGTTTATCAGGAGCGAGTCGCTGAAGACCCTTCCGGTGGCGCTTCAGACAATAGCGGGAGGCCCCGGTGTTGTGGGCCGCTCCGGCGCAGTAGCAGCAGCCGCTTTCCTGACCACCGCCCCGACCATCATCATCTTTGTGCTCCTCCAACGCCATGTTTTGGAAACCATGGCTTATTCAGGAATTAAAGCTTA
>CBDUZM010000471.1:0-3087 GCA_965371685.1 uncultured Spirochaetaceae bacterium
GGCTTTCCTCTGATTTCCGATTTCAATTAACCTGTCCAGATTATGGAAAAGAGTCGCTCTATTGTCACCGAATTTATCCATGACTCCCGATAGAACCAGGGATTCCATCACCTTTCGATTGGCGGTCTTCGAGTCCACCCGCTCCAGGAAATTGGTCATTTCGGTATAGGGGCCGTTCGTTTTTCTCTCCTCTACGATATTGAGAGCGGCGCCGGAACCTACATTTTTTATCCCGCACAGGCCGTACACAATGCCTCCGTCCGCGACGGTGAACTCTGTACCGGACAGGTTGATATCGGGGGGCAGCACTTCGAGCCCCATGCTTCTCGCTTCGGTTATGTATTGGGTCAGCTTGTCAGTGTTATTGATTTCGGTGGTAAGGTTCGCAGCCATGAATTCAGCCGGATAATTGGCTTTTAAGAATGCCGTCTGATAGGCAACCAGAGCATATGCGGCCGAGTGGGATTTGTTGAATCCGTATCCGGCAAAGGGAATTAGAAGATCGAAAATTTTGGTTGCTATTCCACGCTGATAACCTTTTTCCTGGGCGCCCTTGAGGAACCGCGCCTTCTCCTTTGCCATAACTTCCGGCTTTTTTTTGCCCATGGCGCTCCTTAAAATATCCGCCTGCCCCAGGGTATAACCGCCGATAACCCGGGCGATTTCCATGACCTGCTCCTGGTAGATGATTACGCCATAAGTTCCTTTGAGGATCGGTTCCAGTTCGGGCAGTGGATACTGTATGGGTACTTTCCCTGTCTTGGCATCTATATACTGATCGATGTTTTCTATCGGTCCCGGTCTGTAGAGGGCGCTGAGGTCGGAGAGATCGACAATGCTGTTCGGTTTTGATCGTTTGAGGATTCCCTGCATACCGGGGCTTTCAAACTGGAATACGCATGTGCTTTTCCCTCCTCCCAAAAGCGTGAAAGCCGCCGGATCGTTCTCGGGAATTTTCTTGATATCGAAATCGGTTTCCCGCTTCCGTACCATTTGTACTGTTTTTTCAATGATGGTAAGGGTTTTTAAACCGAGGAAATCCATTTTGACAAGCCCGCATTCTACCAGGTATTCCATGCTATATTGAGTCGATATGGCGCCTGTTTTTGCGTCGCGGTAGAGGGGCACGTAGTCGGTCAGATCGGTTCTGCCGATAACGATTCCGGCCGCATGAGTAGATGTATGACGTGACAGGCCCTCCAGCTTGCAGCTTACATCGAAGAGATCCTGATATCGCTCATTATCTTGAACTATCCTGGCCAGATCCGAATCGGACTGCAGAGCGTTCTCGAGGGTTACTTTGGGACCTTCGGGAATCATCTTGGCGATCTTGTCCGCTTCGGCGTAGGGAAAGTCGAGAACTCGCGCGACATCGCGGATAGCGGCCCTCGCTTTCATTGTGCCGAAGGTAATAATCTGGCCTACCTTTTTTTTCCCATATTTTTGTGTAACGTAGTCAATGACTTCCCCTCTTCTTTCGAAACAGAAATCTATATCAAGGTCCGGAGGCTCCACCCTTTCGGGATTAAGCAGCCGCTCGAAGAGGAGCCCGTATTTGAGTGGGTCGATATCGGTTATCTGCAGGGCGTAAGCCACGAGAGACCCTGCTCCTGAACCCCTTCCCGGTCCTACCGGTATTGAGTTTTCGCGGGCGAACTGAATGAAATCCCATACAATAAGAAAATAGCTGGCGAAACCCATACTGCAGATGATCGATAGCTCATACTCGAGACGTTCCTTTATCTGTTCTGTAATTTTTGGATACCGTTTTTCCAATCCTTCACCGGAGATTTTCCTGAGATAGCTGTCGAATGTGTAGCTTCCGGGAACTTTGTATTCAGGAAACATGGGCTTAGAAAAAGCGATTTCCAACCGGCACATTTCGGCTATCTTCAATGTGTTATTCAGTGCCTCCGGTGTTTCTCCAAAAAGCTGAGACATTTCCCCGCTGCTTTTAAAGTAGAACTCGGGGTATTGAAATTTGATACGTTTGCCGTCGCTAATTTTTTTATTGGTCCCGATACAGATCAGGATATCCTGAGCCCGCGCATCCTCACGGTTCGGATAGTGGATATCGTTGGTAGCGACCAATGGAATACCGGTTTTTTTTGAAATTTCCACAAGAGAGCGATTTACTGTTTTCTGCTCCGCAATTCCATGGTCATGCATTTCCAGGTAAAAGCCTTCGTTTCCGAACAGCTCCCTGAAATAGAGGGCCGTTTTTTCAGCCTCGTCCTCTCTCCCTCTCAGAATTAGGGATGGCACCTCTCCGGCAAGACATGCGGAAAGACAGACCAGGTTGTCGGAATATAGCTCGAGAAGCTCCTTATCTATCCGCGGCTTGTAGTAAAAACCTTCGGTATACGAAAGAGAGGAGAGTTGAAGCAGGTTTTTATAGCCTGTCTCTCCCCTGGACAGCAGTATCAGGTGATAATATCTATCTTCACTGTCTCCTCCTGTCTTCTTGAACCGGGAGTCCGGCGCCACATAGAACTCGGAACCTATAATCGGGGCAATACCCTTTTCGCGGCAGCTCTTATAGAACTTCAAGGCGCCGAACATATTGCCATGATCTGTCAGAGCCAAAGCATTCATTCCCATCTGGCAGGCTTTTTCTGTCAGGCTGTCAATTGACGCAGCACCGTCGAGAAGAGAGTAATCTGAATGAGTATGCAGGTGAATGAAGTCGGCCATTAGTTCCCCTGTGCCTGTTTACCTTACTTCTACACTATAGCCGGAACTCTAAAAACTGTAAACATGAAACTGGTTGAGTTCATCCAGGAACCAGCGAACCATTCTGAAAACCGTCCGATTCCGATACCGGTCCGTTGAAAACGAGTCCTGAATCGGCGAGAGCACATCTTCCAGCCCTGTCTTGAGGATGTCGAAGTCCTTTGCAGCGAGAGGCATTTTATGACCCACCAGAGGGGTTTCCAATTTTCTCCAACGGAGGACAGTGCGGTTGACCGATCCGATGGCAAAACGAAAATCCTGAATTTCCTGTTTTGCGATCCTGGCCAGACCACAGAAGGTGATAGCCGGCGGAGCATGTCCTTCCTGTGTGTTGACTTTCTTGAAGACACTCAC